>NZ_JAWHOO010000001.1:371818-444705 GCF_032586855.1 Pseudomonas syringae group sp. J254-4
TCACCTTTGTTATCCCAGACGCCTCTCGTTCCTCACGCTCCGCGTGGGAATGCAGTTCGTGACGCTCCGCGTCACACGGCGGTTCTGTGGTTTCAGGTAGATTAGGGTTCGACTCAGGTCACCTTTTCGCCCCTCGGCGACTTACTTTGATGGGGCCAAAGTAAGCAAAACCCCTCGCTCCTGTTTCCGGCCCGACTTCGTCGGGTTCCTTCGCCCTGTCACTAAGGTCGCACTCTGCGTCGTCAGTGCCATCGCGGTTGAAAAGCACTGCTCTGGCAGCGGCTGCGCGTAAGGCGTGGATGTTGTGCGGCAGCACAGATGTGACGCGGAGCGTCACGAGTTGCGTGTCTACGCGGAGCGTAGGCACGATGGTCATTCGCCTGATTTCGCAGAACCGTTGTGTAAGGCATAGTATCGGCGCGCGAACAGGTTGGACTACTGAAAAATCACAGGCTCTTCAGCACTCGCAGGCGCTTTGCCTGGTTCTGCGATTTCCACCGGCATGCCGTCTTCGGCCGCGACCACATCACGTACTACGTCCCAGTTCATGCGCAGGTTGTTGGCCAGGTCGTCACGTTTGAGCAGCGCATTGATGACCGCAGTGTGCTTGTCGACCACCGAGGGGTTGCCCAGATCATCGACCGGTGTGTGTGCTTCAAGGTAAACCTTGCCGCCGCTGATGCCGAATTTGTAGGGCTCGCTGATGATTCGCACGGTCGTACCGACCGGAGCCATATCGGCCAGTTCCAGCACGTTGTTGTTGTACATGCGGAAACAGCCATGACTGGTGCGCATGCCAATACCGAACTTCTTGTTCGAACCGTGGATCAGGTAGCCGGAAAGCCCAAGACCGAATTTGAACGGCCCCAGCGGGTTATCCGGACCGGCCGGCACCACGTCAGGCAGCGGATCACCGTCGGCGGCGTGTTCGGCCTTGATCGAGGCAGGTGGCGTCCAGGTCGGGTTTGGCGTCTTGGCGGTTACCTTGGTCACCCCGATGGGCGAACCCCAGCCTTCACGACCGACACCCAGCGGATAGGTGTGCACGACATTCTGCCCTTTGGGGTAGTAGTACATGCGGTACTCGGCAAGGTTGATGACAATCCCTTCGCGCGGGCCCGGCGGCAGAATGAAGCGGGTCGGCAGCACGATGTCCTTGCCTGCACCCGGCAACCAGGGGTCAACACCAGGGTTGGCCGCGATCATTTCCAGATAACCCAGATCGTATTTTGTGCCCAGATCGGCAAAGGTGTCCTCGTATTTGGCCTTGATGACCTGCACCTGGCCCACGATGTCCTCGCCGGGCGGCGGCAACGGAAACTCCAGAGCATGGACAGAGCTCGCCGCGCACAGAGCAGCAAGCGACAGACAGCGGGTAACGGCTGGAATGCGCGACAACATCCGGGAAGATCCTTCGGGTAACGACTATAGAGATGGAAACAACAATTGAAGTGTACACCGGCACTTGCCGGATCGGGGATATCTGCGCCTGACCGGCGCATTTCGGCGACAGCTAGAGTTCAGGCCAGATCGGATTCATGCCCCTGCGCTGTGCATCCATGATGGCCTTGCACAGCGGGCACAGACGCTCATCGCGCATGGCTTGCAGTTCGACGGCGCGCATCTGCGGCTGGGCAGGCAACAACGTGCCGCACAACGTCCGGTCGATCGAGCCGCCCAGCTCCAATTGGCGAGCAATCAGATGGACGCGCACTTCCTGACAGGCGAACAGATCCAGCTGCTCATGGGGCTCAAGCATTTGATAGGCATACAGGGACCAGGCGGGACGCGGCATGGGGGGCTCCAGATCGGGGGCGCCACATTAGCCGAAAGCCCCCGTCCGGGAAAGCCTCAAAGCAGCGGTTTCAGGCTCGGCCAGACATTTTCCAGCAACTTGCCCTGAGCAGCCGCCGCCGGATGCAGACCATCAGCCTGCATCAGTTCGGGCACTCCGCCCACACCTTCCAGAAAGAAGGGCACAAACGGGACTTTTTTCTGCTCGGCCAGGTTGCTGTAAACCTCTTTGAACGCGTTGGTGTAACGCGGCCCGTAGTTGGGCGGTATCTGCATACCCAGCAGCAACACTTTCGCACCGGCTGCCCGAGAGCTGTCGATCATCGATGAAAGGTTTTGTTGCAATTGAGCGGGCTGCTGGCCACGCAATCCGTCGTTGCCACCCAATTCGAGAATAACCAGTTCCGGCTTATGCTCTGCAAGCAGCGCAGGCAAACGCGCCTGGCCCCCGGCACTGGTGTCGCCACTGATCGACGCATTGACCACCTTGTCGTCGAATCCCTCCTTGCTCAGACGCTGCTCCAGCAGGCTGACCCACCCCACGCGGGTATCCAGTCCGAAAGCCGCACTGATACTATCCCCGACGATCAATACCGTGCCCGCCAACGCGCCCTGTGACAGCAGCAGTAACCCCAGGCCAGCACTTAAAAACAACGCACGCATCGGATTCTCCATGAGTGAAAGTATTCTCAGTGCCCAAAGCCTCAGCAAAGTAGTCCCCAGCACCGAAGGTGACCTGACCATCCTGCACGAACTCTCCCTGGAACTAAACAAGGGCGACACACTGGCCATCGTCGGTGCCTCCGGTTCGGGCAAATCCACCCTGCTCGGCTTGCTTGCCGGGCTGGACCTGCCCAGCTCCGGTTCGGTTATCCTCTCGGGCCGCAACCTGAGTGAACTGGATGAAGACCAGCGCGCCAGGGTACGCGCCGAGCACGTCGGTTTTGTATTTCAGTCATTCCAGTTGCTCGACAGCCTCAATGCGCTGGAAAACGTCATGCTGCCGATGGAGCTTGAAGGCCGCAAGGACGCCCGCGAAAAGGCTCGCGACCTGCTGGAGCGCGTAGGCCTTGGCCAGCGCCTGACCCACACACCGCGTCAGTTGTCCGGAGGCGAACAGCAACGGGTGGCCATCGCCCGCGCGTTTGCCGCCGACCCGGACGTGCTGTTTGCCGACGAACCCACCGGCAATCTGGACAGCCACACCGGCGAGCGTATCAGCGACCTGCTGTTCGAACTGAACAAGGAGCGCAACACCACGCTGGTGCTGGTGACTCACGATGAGCGTCTGGCGCATCGCTGCCGCCGCCTGATCCGCCTTGAAGGGGGCCGACTGGTCGCCCCGCTGGAGCCTTGATGGCACGTTTGCCTTTTGCCCGTCTGCTAAGCCTCGCCGCCCGCCAACTGCTGCGCGATGCACGCGCCGGAGAGTTGCGGGTGTTGTTCTTTGCCCTTCTGGTAGCCGTGGCTGCCAGCACCGCCATCGGTTATTTCGGCGCGCGCCTGAACGGCGCAATGCTGTTGCGGGCAACCGAGTTTCTTGGCGCTGATCTGATTCTGGAGGGTTCCAGCCCGGCGCGCGCCGAGCAGGTCGAGGAAGGCAAGCGCCTGCAACTCAAGCATGCGCAGATCGTGATCTTTTCCAGCGTGATCGCCACCGATGCCGGTATCCAACTGTCCAGCATCAAAGCAGTGGATGACGCTTACCCACTGCGCGGCGAGCTTAAAAGCGCTGCGGACCTGTATCAGACCGAGCAGGCTGGCAGCGGCCCCAGGCCCGGTGAAGCCTGGGCCGAAGCGCGACTGTTTCCAGCCGTTGATCTGAAGGTCGGTGATGATATCGACGTCGGCTCGAAAACCCTGAAACTGACTCGGGTACTGACGTACGAGCCAGACCGTGCGGGCAACTTCTACAGCCTGACCCCGAGGGTGATGATCAATCTCCAGGATCTCGCCGCTACCGGCGTAGTGCAACCGGGCAGCCGAGTCAGCTACCGGGAAATGTGGAGCGGCCCGCCCGAAGCGCTGGCCGCCTACCGTAAAGCCATCGAGCCGACTCTGGAACCGCATCAGGAAATCAAGGACGCCCGCGATGGCAGTCAGCAGATTGGTGGCGCGCTGGGCAAGGCTGAACGTTATCTGAATATGGCGAGCCTGGTGGCCGTACTGCTGGCAGGCGTTGCCGTGGCGCTTTCGGCATCCAGGTTTGCCGCACGGCGCTTCGATGCCAGCGCCCTGCTGCGCTGTCTGGGCCTGTCACGCGGCGAGACCATGACCCTGTTCAGCCTGCAACTGGCGATCATCGGCCTGCTGGCCAGCCTGAGTGGCGCGCTGCTGGGCTGGCTGGCGCAATTGGGGTTATTTGCACTGCTGCAAAATCTATTGCCGGCCGCCGTACCTCCGGGCGGCCTTTTGCCTGCGCTGGCAGGCATGGGCACCGGGCTGGTGGCGTTGGCCGGTTTCGCCCTGCCGCCACTGGCAGCACTGGGTCGCGTGCCGCCGCTGCGCGTGCTGCGCCGTGACATGCTGCCGATTCCCGCCAGCTCATGGCTGGTGTATGGCGCGGCGCTGTTCGCGCTGGGCCTGATCATGTGGCGCCTGAGCCTGGACCTGGTGCTGACCTTTGCCCTGTTGGGCGGTGGCGTCGTCGCCGCGCTGATACTGGGCAGCCTGTTGCTGCTGGCGCTTAACAGCCTGCGCCGCCTGCTGGCCGGTGCGTCGCTGCCCTGGCGGCTGGGCCTGGGGCAACTGCTGCGTTACCCGCTGGCCGCTGCCGGTCAATCTCTGGCCTTCGGCCTGATCCTGCTGTCGATGGGTTTGATCGCGCTGCTGCGCGGTGAACTGCTCGACACCTGGCAAAACCAGCTGCCCAAGGACGCACCAAACTATTTCGTGCTCAATGTGTTGCCATCAGAGAAAGAAAACTTCGCCCAGACCCTGAGCAAGCTGTCCACCCACTCGGCTCCGCTCTACCCAGTAGTGCCGGGACGTCTGACCAGCATCAACGGTGAACCGGTGGGCAACTTCGTGACCAAGGACTCGCGTGGTGAAAACGCCACTCGCCGCGACCTGAGTCTGACCTGGGCCGCCGATTTGCCCGAAGGCAATACCCTGACTGCCGGTAACTGGTGGAAGGCGCTGCCGGCCTCAGGCCAGAGCGACGCGACGCCCGGGGTATCGATCGAGAACAAGCTGGCCGAGAGCCTGAAGATCAAACTGGGCGACCGCCTGAGCTTCATTGTCGGTGGCCTTACGCGTGAAGCCGTAGTCACCAGTCTGAGGGACGTGAACTGGGATACCTTCCAGCCCAACTTCTTCATGATCTTCCAGCCTGGCACCCTGGCTGATTTGCCCACCACTTACCTGACCAGCTTCTACTTGCCGCCTGGCCAGGACAAACAGATCGTCGAGCTGTCGCGGGCCTACCCGTCTATCAGCATTCTGGGGGTGGAAGCCTTGCTGGCGCAGGTGCGCAGTATTCTTGATCAGGTCACGCTGGCCGTGCAATTCGTGCTGCTGTTTGTGCTGGCGGCCGGTATTGCCGTGCTGTTCTCCGGGTTGCAGGCGACCCTGGACGAACGCATCCGTCAGGGCGCGCTGCTGCGTGCACTCGGCGCAGAGCGAGCACTGCTGATCAAGTCACGGCGCATCGAATTCGGTTTGCTGGGGGCTGCCAGCGGCGTGCTGGCGGCGCTGGGCTGTGAGCTCGTGAGCTTCGTGCTGTACCGCTACGCCTTCTCACTGGAATGGCAGCCGCATCCGTGGCTATTGCTGCTGCCAGTGATCGGTGCCCTGCTGGTGGGTGGCGCTGGCGTATTCGGCACACGCCGCGCACTGAACGTCAGCCCGTTGACCGTACTGCGCGAGGGTTGAGCGCGACTGGCCGGACCACGACGCTGTGCGTCCGGCCTCACTTCTCGTAATCAATCGAATTCACAAACCACAGTTTCTCGCCTTCCGGCGTGTTGACCAGCACCTCATCGCCCTCTTCCTTCTTCAACAAGGCGCGCGCCATGGGCGAGTCGATGGAAATGTAATCGTTGCGCCCGTAGATCTCGTCATACCCGACAATGCGAAATTTCTTGAGGTCGCCCGCTTCGTTCTCGATCTCGACCCAGGCACCGAAGAACACTCGCCCTTCCTGCTCCGGCGAATACTGGACGACGCGCATGTCTTCGAGGCGCTTGCGCAGGTAGCGCACGCGCCGGTCGATCTCGCGCAGCAGTTTCTTGTTGTACTGGTAATCCGCGTTCTCGCTGCGATCACCCAACGACGCTGCCCAGGCGACCTTTTGAGTAATGTCGGGCCGGTGCTCTCGCCACAGGTAATCGAGTTCTTTCTTCAGGGCTTCATGCCCGCCCCTGGTGATGATCTTTGTACTCAAGACGTTTCTCCAGCCCTGCAAAAATCAGTTCGACAGGCGATAAAAAGTCAGCGACGCGCCACCTCATGCTGGATGCAGCCGTCGTAATACACCTTGCTGACAGCATCAGGCTTCAAACGCGACTCGCTGTCGTAGGTCTGCTCGGTGATACGCAATGCCATGGGTCGCATCCACTGTTTGGCGAACTTGCGCGCCTGCAGCTTTTGCCGCGCCCCGTAACGGGTAACGCCTGACAGCTTGGAAGCCTGCGCACCACCGGCAATGGTCGAGCCCCAGCGACAAAGATAACGCTCGTTCTCCGTCGCGTTTCTGGCCTGAACGGAAAAAGCCAGCCCGGAAAGCGTCAGGCACGCCAGAGCACAATAGACCAAACGCATGCGAAAACCACCTAATCCTTTGATAAGGCGGCGATTTTGCCTGTCAGCTCACAGGCTGGGGGCCAGCAATATGCCTTCTATGCCAATTGAATACGTCCGCTGTTTCAACCCAGCGTAATCAGGCCCTGGCGGGCAATACGCGTCAGATCACGAATGAGCTGCTCGACGTCGTCAGCCTGAGGCGATTGCACCACCGCCAGGTCAAACTCGTCGTTGCCAAAGTGGCTCAACGACGAGTTCGTATCGACAAACTGAATTAGAAACGCACAGTTACCACCGCCCCGTCGAGGCCAGCCATCGAGATAGCGCAACAGCGTAGGCTGATGAGAGCCGCTCAGAAGGATTTTCGGGTTCTTGCGTGACAAGACCGTGCTGATCGGGGAAAGACGAATGAGGGGGCGCAGGTTGTTCATGGTTATATCTCTGCCTCGCAAGATCCGCTGGGCAGCGGTGAGAGGCAACACCGAACCAACGTTTTAGCGGTATTTCGACAAGACTTGAGCCTTGCCAGGCGCCCCGCAAGTAGTTGTTAAATCGGCGCTTGAGCACGCATCCTAGAGAAACGCCCCATTCATTGTCAATTGTCATCCGTGGCGCGAGCCCGCAAACGCACAAGGCCCGCCGGAAGCGGGCCTTGCAGGACAAGTGTAGTGGGTTATCGGGCGATGACACGGTCCAGTGATAATTTGCCTGCACCTTCGATAAGCACTGCCAGAGCGCCGCCGAGCAACGCCAGCGCATACTCATAACCGTTATTGGCCATGAAGAAACCGTTATGGATATGCACGGTAAAGATCGCTACCAGCAACAGCAGGATCACCACTACCGCAGCCGGACGAGCCAGCAGCCCCAACAGCAGGCCCAGACCGCCAAAAAACTCGGCGCTGCCAGACATCAGCGCCATCAGGTAACCCGGTGTCAGGCCCAGGCTTTCCATGTACTGCGCAGTGCCTTCCAGGCCATAACCGCCGAAGGCCCCGAACAGTTTCTGACTGCCGTGAGCGATAAACGCAATACCGACAATAACGCGCAACAGGGTAAGGCCGTAACCGGCGCGAGTGCTGAGAACCGATTTGATCATTGTGTTCATGTGGGTGATTTCCGGGATTGATTAAGTGAACGTGGCGCCATAATAATCAAATTTACTTATGTGAAAACCGCAAATAACGGCACATAACAATCCAATAAATCGATGATTAGCGCTTTACGGCAGTTTTCGGTCCACTCTTTTCCAGCGAGTCTCGCTCGCGATCAAATGCCAGGTAATACTTGTTCACGCTGTTGACGAACGCGACGACGTTGGCACCGCCCTGCTCCATTGCCACGCGCTCGGTCTGGAAAAACCACTGATCTGGATTGAGCCCGCGCCGCCGCGCTTCCTCGCGCATGCCTTGCACACGCTCCGGCCCCAGGTTGTAGGCCGCCATTACGAACGCCATGCGCTCGCGCTCGTTGACTCGGCTGCTGGAGAAATACTTGCGCTGGATAAGCGCCATGTAACGCGAACCTGCACGGATATTGTCGTCAGCGCTCTGAATGCTCGGCACTCCGACGCTTTTTGCCGCCGACGGAGTGATCTGCAACAGCCCTGTCGCGCCGCCACTGCCCTTGGCCGCCGGGTCGAGCTTCGACTCCTTGAACGCCAGGGCCGCCAGGTCCAGCCAGTCCATACCCTGCGCATCGGCATGGCGTTGCAGCATCGGACGCAGTTGCTCAAGACGTTGCAGGTTGTTGCGTACCAGCGGGTTGTTGACCTTGTAGGTGTTTTTGTAAGCCTTGGCGAGCACCTGATCCTGCTGAGCCGAAGGTTTATAGCCTTTGAGGAAATCATCGACACTGGCCCGCAGCTGGGTTGCGTTGTCGCGTACAAACCAGCTGATGTCGCCGTGGGTCTGCAAGGTCAGGCCGCGCTCGATACGCAGTTTGGGCATGATCTTCGCCCAACGCTCGGCAATAGGCTGCTCGACCAGTGTCATCGGGTAAATACCGGCCTGGACCATCTCCAGCACATCTTCGACTGCAAGACTTGGGTCTACCCATTCGATCTTGGCCAGCGGCAGCTTGCGCAGCTCCAGTTGCCGATTGACCTGATGGAGGGCCTCGTCGGCCGCGCTGCCGGTGGGCAGGCTCAGTGTATGTCCCGACAGTTGCTCCACACGCCTTACGTTGCGCTGGCCACGCGCGCCGACCAGCACCAGAGGCACGTCATGAATGATCGGCGCGCTGGCCTGAACACCTTTGGCTTCGCTGACATCAAGCAGTTCGCCAGGCGCGATCATATCGCCTTCGCCGCGCTGCAACGCGGTCAGTAGCTGGTTCTTGGCCTTGGGTATGACTTTGAGCGTGACCTTCTGAGCGCCGCGCGAATGGCTGTTGAGGTACTGTTCGAAGGCTTGCAGGCGATGATATTCGATGCCGATTTCCTGGCCCTTGACGTCACCGGAGCTGTTGCGGCTTTGATTGACCAGCACGCGCAGCACCTTGCTGCTGCGAATGGCAGGCAGATCGCGCACCTGCGCTTTGTGCTGCACGGCCTGTGGGCCGGTCTGACGAGCAGAAACCTGCAGCGGCAGCAGCGCCAACAGACACATAAAAGACACAAGCGCGGATCGGATCATTCACTTCCCCAGGGCAACGCCGGAAAAAAAACAGGAAAAAGGAAATCTTGAGGTCACGCAGCAGCATCGAACAGCGAAGGAAATCGTTGAACCATCCGGCTCAATCGCTTGAATACCCAGCGTTTTCTTATTGTGGCCAGAGCTCTGGTATGCTCGACAGCCTTCAGCTGGAGGTAGCACCATGCAACTCATCGACATCGGCGTCAATCTGACCAACGCAAGCTTCGCCTCGCAACGACAGGCGGTACTCGATCGCGCCTATGCCGCAGGCGTCGAGCAACTGGTGGTGACCGGCACCAGCGTCGAGGGCAGCGAACACGCCTTGCAGCTGTGTCACGAGCTGGATGAAAGCGCGCAACGCCTGTTCTGCACGGCAGGCATCCACCCGCACTCGGCGAGCGATTGGACCGGTGACACCGAGAAACAGTTGCATGCCCTGCTCAAGGAAAATCGCGTTCGCGCCGTGGGTGAATGCGGCCTGGATTTCAATCGCGACTTCTCGCCTCGCCCGCAGCAGGAAAAGGTTCTTGAAGCGCACCTGGGCATGGCGGTGGAACTGCAATTGCCGGTGTTCCTGCACGAACGTGACGCCAACCAGCGCCTGCTGGAGATTCTGCGCGACTACCGCGACCGTCTGCCGGCTGCGGTGGTGCACTGCTTTACTGGCGAACGCGCCGCGCTGTTCAGTTATCTGGATCTTGACCTGCACATTGGCATAACAGGCTGGATCTGCGATGAGCGACGCGGCACGCACCTGCACCCGCTGGTGGGCAATATCCCTCGCGGCCGGCTGATGCTGGAAAGCGACGCGCCTTATCTTCTGCCACGCAGCCTGCGCCCCAAGCCGAAAAATGGCCGTAACGAACCTGCTTACCTGCCGGAAGTCTTGCGCGAAGTGGCTTTGCACCGGGGCGAAAGCCAGGAAGATCTCGCCCGTCACAGCACGGCCTGCGCGCGTGAGTTTTTCGATTTACCCACCCTGGAACAGATAACCGGCGAAAATCTGCAGCTTCCTTGACCCGCATCAAGGGTCTCTTTGATGGCTGAGGCATCGTGATGGCATCTTGCTGCTACCTCACACGACCATCAAAGAAGACCGCTCATGGGCTCATGGCTTGGCAACCTGTCACTGAAATATAAATTCTGGGCCGTTAACGCGGTCGCTTTCGTCACAACCCTGCTGCTGGTGCTTTACGCCATGCAAGCAGAGCAGCAGGCACGAGCAGATACGTCACGTCAGGCAGCGCAAGCTCAGGCTCGCTTGCTGGCCGCGTGGCCTGCCGACGCAGTGCTGCCCGCCAGTGATACGTTGCTGGCTTACAGCAAAGGTCAGACACCGGCCTTCAATACCCTCGCGCTGCCAGAGCTGGTCGACGCCCGCGACTGGGTTGCGCTGAACAAACCAGCCAGCGACAGACTGTTGAGCGGCGCGCAGATCGTCACCCGCAGCACTGGCCAGCAGATCGCGGTGCTGGCCTTTGCTCCAACCTTTCTGCAAGTATTTCAGGATCGCTTCAGCCATTACGCAGCCGCCGTTTTCGTGCTGATGCTGTTGATGCTCTGCGCCTCGCAACTGCTGATTCGTTTTCTCCTCAGCCAGCTCAACGCGCTCAAGGATGTGATGCTGCACGTCGAAAAAAGCGGCGATCTGGCGGCCCGCGTGCCTAACCGCAGTGACGATGAGGTCGGGCAGATGGCCAAGGCGTTCAATGCCATGCAGGCCGGGTATCAGCGGGTGGTCAATACGGTTTCGCAAACCGCTGGCCGCCTCGATCAGGGTGCAGCGCATCTGGCTGCGGGCATGAAAGATGTACGCCAGGGCATGCTCGGCCAGCAAAGCGAAACCGATCAGGTGGCCACGGCAATCAACGAGATGACCGCCACGGTCCATCACATTGCCCAACACGCCACGGCCACACGCGACCAGTCGCAGACCGCCGACGCGTTGGCGGGCAGCGGCAAGGTCGTGGTCGACCGCGTGCAAGTATCCATCGCCGGGCTCTCCAGCGGCGTGCAACAGACTGCCGAAATGATCCAGCGCATGGCCCAGGACAGCCAGAAGATCAACGGCGTGGTCAACGTGATCCACAGCATTGCCGAACAGACCAACCTGCTGGCCCTGAATGCCGCCATCGAAGCCGCACGCGCCGGGGAAATGGGTCGCGGCTTTGCCGTGGTCGCCGACGAAGTGCGCAACCTGGCCAAACGGGTGCAGACCTCGACCGATGAAATCACCACGATGGTTTCGACCCTGCAAAGCGGCACCCGCGATGCGGTGGATTTCATGCAGGAAAGCTCGTACAAGGCCGACGAATGCGTGCAGCAGGCCAAGGAAGCGGGCGAAGCGCTGGCGGCCATTGCCGGTGCCGTGGCACAGATGCGCGAAAGCAATACGCAGATTGCCGTCGCCGCGCAGCAGCAAAGTCAAGTGGCCGAGGAAATGAACCGTGCGGTGGTGAGTATCCGCGATGTCACCGAACGCACGGTGGTGCAGACCGTGGACTCGGCCAGCACCAGTGACGAACTCGCCACGCTGGCGGGCGAGCTGAATGCTGCGATCGGCCAGCTCAAGTTGTAACAGGCTATCGCGGCGATAGACACGCTTGAATCGTCAGCGATCGGCAGGCGGGCCTATGCTTCAGGCATTGAACGGCGCTTTACGCGTTGTCCTGAACAAGCGCCAACCTTAAGAGGACCGCCGCATGAACAAGCCACTTTCCGATCTGCAGCTCAATCAATGGCGTGACAGCAACGACAATCAGGAGCACTCGGCCAGCCTGGCCATGTACCTGATTGCCGTACCCCTCTTCATTCTGGCGACCCTGCTGATACTCAACGGTCTGTTCTCCGAGAGCCTGCCATCGATCGCCATCGGCGTGATCGGGCTGCTGGCTGCGCTGGGTTTTCAGCGCAAGGACGCCGCCCGCTCCGCCCGGAAATATTGACCTGCCTTGTCAGTCAGCCAAACACTGTCACCGTCTGGCGGCTGATTGCGATCAGTTCGCCGTCGGGGCTCCACAACGCTGCTGCGGTGTGACCGTAGCCATCCCGGGCATGTTCGATGACTGCGCGATAACTGCACCATTGCAGCGTATCGAGCACCGGCTGTGGCTGGACGAATTCGATGGTCCAGGTCAGCGAACTGCCCGGTGCAGGCTTGTTGAGGTGCGGCAATACCGCAGGCGGCCAGGTGTCGACCAGCGCCAGAATATGGGCCTCGCTCATGGGTCTGGCATGCGCCTCATCACGAAAACGCACATGACCACCAATTGCCGGTGACGGTGTATTGCTGAACGGCATGCCGCCCAGTGCCCAGCGAATGTCCATGAAGCGCAGGTAGTCGGGCATCACGCCCTTGGCAAAAGGCAGTTCCGGGCATTGTTCTACCGGCTTGAGCACTGGCGCGGCCTCTGCGGCAACCGCAATCATCGACTCACGGGGCGCGCCGAAGCTGCCTTGTATCAGGGTCATCACCTGACCGTTCTGCATGGCGCGCCCCGACACCTGACTGACAGCCTTACCGTGACGCAGAATTTCGACGTCAAAGGCAATTGGCACGCCAGGCTCGGCAGGCCCGACAAAGGTAATCGCCAGCGAGCGAACCGGGCGCCCTTCCGGCACCTCGGCACGCATCGCTTCATAGGTCAACGCCGCCATCAACCCGCCAAAGCAGGCGCGCCCCTGGGACCATTCGGCAGGGATCGTGACAGCACGCGGGTCGCGACGCACTGCATCGATCAGTTCGGAAAAGGTCATGCTTACTCCAGCAAGTCGACACACAAGTGGATGGATAATAACCATCCTCCTAGTCAACGACATGCCGCATATTGGCCATTATTGCGGCCTGAATGACCTATTCCATAAAAACGCCACTGCCTTAGAAACAGGCCTTGGCCAGCCGCTTGAGCGACGCCTCGGCCTTGCGCTCTGCACGCACGATGCCGATCTGCCAACCCGCAATGCACGGCGCCAGATCCGGCTGCTCGGCAGCCTGCGCCAGCCATTGCAAATGATCATGCCAGTCGCCCAGCTCGCCTTGTGCGGCCTTGAGCCGGGCCTGCATGTTTTTCGGCTGGTGGCTGAGTTCCGGGTACGCTTCGGCGGCGTAACGCACGCGTTTGATCAACAGGCGCAGGTCATGCCGATCATGCCCAGGCTCGGCGATGGCCACACGTAGCTTGCTCCACTGTTTGTCCATACGCTTTTCGATGGTCTTGCGCAGGCCACGCAACATTCCCTGACGCTGTTGCAAACGCAGCAGCTCCGGGAATAGATCTATCAGCTTGAGCAAACGGCTCAGTTCAGGCGACGTCGCAACCCTGGGGCAGGCATTTCCCAAGTACTGGTTGCGCTTGAAAGCGGCCTCGTTGAGGCCCTGCTCTTCGAGAAACGCGGCGAGCACCTGCATGTCACGCAAAGGCGTGGTCAGTTGCCCTACCGCTTTTGCGGCCTCTTCCAGTTCTGCGGCAGCCGGGTTTTCCCGCAGGGGCCGCAGTACGCTACGCAGACGACGCACGGTGGTACGCAAATCATGCAGCGCTTCGCTGTCCGTCGAAACTGCAAGGCGTGCCTGGCACGCAAGCAATTTGACATCCAGCGCCAACACCTCGGCCACCAGATGATCCACCATTGAAGACATGCAATTCCCCTTCGAAACACTCATTCATGAATGCCTGTCCCTGACGGCTGACAACCTCCATGGCAGACGACGACGCAACGTGCTCAATGCATGCCTCAAGCGGCTGGCCGAAGCAAGCCGCCCGGCATAGCGCTGCGCCTGAAATTCGCGGATGAAAGCTTCGATGGCCTCGGCATGCTGTGGAAAATACAGCACCGCTCTGCGACAGAATGCTTCAGCGCCTTCACCCGGCATACGACGCAGACCATGACGGGCGAGCAAGCGTTCAAATGCGTTGAAAACCCGCAGTTGCGAGTCGCTTTCGCGCTGCCACGGTTTGAACAGCCATAATGCAACCAGGCCCAGTGAAAGCAAGGTCCCCAGGACGAAAACCGGTGCCTGGAACCCTGAAAACCAACGGCCGAGAATTTGTAACTGCTGTTGTCCCTGATAGCCCAGCACCCAGCGCTGCCAGCCATAGTTGAGGTTATCCCAGCTCAGGCGTATGGCGTTGACCCAAGGCACATTGCGATAGCGTAACGCTGAATAGGGCGAGTCCTGCAGAAAGGCCTCGTCTGCCGCCAACGCCTGCTCCAAGCCCTGTTCGATACGCTGCGGTGCAACTGCTGCGGTCGGGTCGACACTGCGCCAGCCGATACCCGGCTGCCAGTATTCGACCCACGCATGCGCGTCGAACTGGCGCACCGTCAGGTAGTGCCCGTCAGGGTTCAGTTCGCCGCCTTGATACCCGGCCACGACCCGCGCCGGAATACCCGCAGCGCGCAGTACAAAAGTCATTGCACCGGCGTAGTGGGCGCAAAAACCCTGACGACTGGCAAACAGAAATTCATCAATGCTGTCGTTGCCCAACAGTGTCGGCTTGAGGGTGTAGTGAAACGGCTGGTCGCTGAAATAACCGAGCATCGCGGCAACCATTGCATCCGCCGTAGTGTAGCGACGGCGCAGCTCAGCGGCCCACTGCCGGGCCTGATCATTACCCCTGGCGGGCAATTGCAGGTTCTGGCGCTGGACCTGTTCGCTGGGTTGCGGGTCGCGAATGCTCAGCGGCCAGGAGTTGACGGCATATAACAGCGATTGCTCGACGGGACGTCGGCGTTGCAGGCGGAAGTCGCTCATCTGCCGAACGTCCGGCAACGTGGTTTCGGCCACGTCGAGGCTCGGCAACCAAGGCCGACCGCTGGCTTCAATCACAATGCTGTAGGCCAGTGGATCGCCGCGCTTTTCCCACTGTGGGATCTGCACGGTCTGGGCACGTGCCGACTGTGACCAGCGCCGCCCATCGAACTGCTCAAGGGTCAGACCGCGCCAGTACAACTGATTGCGCGCCGGTAGCGGTCCTTCAAAACTGGCCCGAAATACCAGTGCCGGGGACTTGCTCAGCTCGGCCATGTCGCCCGGTGCCATGTTGTCGGACAGCCCAGTGACGCCCTTGTTGCTCGGTTGCGGCAACGACCAAAGCGGGTCCAGACGTGGAAAAAACAGAAACAGCACAAGCATCAACGGCACAGCCTGCGCCATCAGCTTGAACGCCAGCTTGAGCGTATCGGTTGATCTGCCAGCCAGATCCGCGTGCTGCAGACCAATCAACGCGGCCAGCAGCGCGCCGATCGGCAGCAGGCTGAAAAGCGCCCACAGCAGGTTGTCTTCAAACAGATAGCCGACCGCCACGCAAAAGAAACCGAGGAAGATCAGCACCCAAGCGTCGCGATGGTTGTTCATTTCCAGCATTTTCAGAACGAATGCCGCAACCAGTAAAGCCGCACCGGCGTCCAGCCCGACAAGGCTGCCACGCGCCAGATACACGCCACCGGCAGTGCCCACCAGCAACCCTGACTTGATCCATGTGCCGGGCAGCCGCGCGCGCATCCGGAACACCTGAACCCGCCAGCATGTGCAGCCCAGCCACAGAAGCGTGATCGATACCGGCACGTGCAGCGCGAACGGCAACACGACCAATGCCTGCGCCAATAGCAGCCAGGTAAGGCTGACACGCGGAATGGGTGCGGCTGCGAGCGCCTTATTCTTGTCACTCATGATCGATGACCATAAAGCGCCAAAGCGCGCAGGCAGGCTTCACGGTGCGCATCACCGCTGTCGACCGTGGACAGAAAACCTGGCAGGCGCAAGGCAAACGGCTGACGACGCTGGGACAGCTCCAGTACCCAATAACACAGGCGCGACAAACGCTCCTCGATATCGCCGCCCAGCGCCATGAAGTCCAGGCACAGATCGTGGCCGCTCAAATCAGTGAAGTCCTTGACCAGCAACCCCTGACCTCGGGAATAGGCTTTCCAGTGCAGACGACTGAGGTTATCGCCCGGCTGGTAGCTGCGCAGCCCCTGATAATCATCGACACCGGCACCCTGAGTGGCCTGACCGTCGTCCTCGGCGTGGGGCTGCACGCCTTTTAGCAGCGGCATGGCACCCGACAGTGGCCGCGGATAGATCAAGGCGCTCTGCTCCAGATCCAGCCAGCTCCAGGCGCGGAAAATGCCCAGCGGAAATACACTCTCGACCCGCAGCCTTGGCGCATGCAGCCAGCCGCGCTTTTCGGCAGGCAGGGTCAGTTCCACATCGGTCAGCCCGCGAGGCAGTACATCGCCGGATTGCAGAGCTGTCGCAGTCCAACCCACGCCCAAGGCGTGGTGGGCCTGGCTGGCACTTTCCAGGCGCAGGCGCAATTGCACCGGTTCGCCGACAAACACTGAACGCGCCACACCCGCACTGAGAATCAAGCCGCTGAGGTTGCGATACGTGTGCAAAATGGCCAGCACGCCAATCGACAACAACAGAAAGGTCAGCCCGTAGGCCAGGCTGTTCTGATAATTGATCGCCACCAGCAGCATGAGCACGATCACGACCGCAAAGGTCATGCCGGTGCGCGTCGGCATGATGAAGATGCGCCGATGGTCGAGCGTGATGCGTGACGCCGGAGGAATTCGTCTTGCCAGCCAGCGTTGCCAAAACGGTTTGAGCGGCTCGATCAAAGCACCGGCACCTCGCGCAATAACCACTGCACCAGCGCCCCGCCGCCATGCCCGGTCGGGTCGCTGCGCTCGCGCAGCCGATGGCCGACCACCGACGGCAATACCGCCTGCACATCCTCGGGAATGACGTAATCACGCCCCAGCAACATCGCCCAGGCCCGCGCTGCGGCCAGAATCGCCAGGCTCGCCCTGGGCGACAGTCCATAGGCGAATTGCGGCTGGCTGCGGGTTGCCTCGACCAGTCGCAGCACATAGTCGACCAGTGCATCGCTGGCCCGCAACTGCCGCGCATGCGCTTGCAACTGGCCAAGCATGGCGTGGTCCAGAATCGGCTGCAGGCGCGGTAAAAGTTCGCGGCGTGACTCGCCAAGCAGCAACGCTTTCTCCGCCGCTCTCGCCGGATAGCCCATGGAGATGCGCATCAGGAACCTGTCCAGCTGAGACTCGGGCAAGGCAAAGGTGCCACCGGAACTGAACGGGTTCTGAGTCGCAATCACGAAGAATGGATCGGGCAACAGACGTGTCGCGCCCTCAATGGAGACCTGCCCTTCTTCCATGGCTTCCAGCAACGCGCTCTGGCTCTTGGGGGTGGCGCGGTTGATTTCGTCGGCCAGCACCAGTTCGGCGAAGATCGGCCCCGGATGAAAGGTGAACTGCCCGCTGTCCCGATCAAATACCGAGGTGCCCAGGATGTCACCCGGCAGCAGGTCGGACGTGAACTGAATGCGCTGATAACTGAGGCCCAGAATTTTCGCCAGCGCATGGCTGAGCGTGGTCTTGCCCATCCCCGGTAAATCTTCGATCAGCAAATGCCCGCCGCCGATCAGGCAGGTCATTGCCAGCCGCACCTGCACTTCCTTGCCCAGTACCACTTCATTGATGGCGCTCAGGCATGCATCGAGTTTTCTACCCATCGAAAGCCCCTTCCGGCAACTGCTTAATGACTGTGGGACTGCAAGCGATGCTAGTGTCCGAACACTTTAAGATGAGCGTAGGCCGTTTCGCTAGAGTCGGTAGGGATTTGATGTGATGCTGGAAGCTCTGCGTCCGCTCGTGAGACTGCGGCGCAGCGCAGAGTTGTGACGCGGAGCGTCACGCAAGGCATTCCGACGCTGGAGCGTGCGGAACGATAATCTCAACTATCGTGCGACGCTCCGCGCTCGTCGCTATGCAAACCGCAAACTCTGTGGGAGCGAGCTTGCTCGCGAGGAGGCCGGTACAGCCCCGAGAGCTCTGCGCCTGAAGCACTGCATCGCGAGCAAGCGCTCTCCCACAGGAGCTGTGTATCGTCAGCTATCAGCGGCCAGCGCGGGACTCGCGGATGTAGAAGCGGGCTTTTTCGGCTTTTTCGGTGCAGCCTTCAAATGCTTCGAACTGTTGCTGGGTCTTGGCACCGGTCAGCAGCGACAGGGCCTTGGAGTAACTGACGGTGCCGGCGAAGCCTTCGGCCTTGGCCAGATCAAGCTCGTGCCAGGCAGCGTCTATCTGGGTGGCGCAGCTGTCTCGATACCCGGTCTTGCCAGCGCAACCTGCAAGAACCAAGACAAGCAATGGCAGACAGATAAAGGCTTTCATGGGGGTGTTACCTCAGGAGTGAATATGGAGTGTGCGGCTTTGACGATTCGATGCAGTAAAAGTGCCGTGCCACGGGGGTATGGTCGCTTTTTTCATCTAGTGGTCGGCCAGAAGACGATACCCTATTCCAGGCTCGGTGAGGATGAACCTCGGGGCGGTCGGATCGTCTGCCAGTTTCTGGCGCAAATGCCCGACCACAATGCGCAGGTAGTGGCTGTCATCGGTGTGGGTAGGCCCCCAGATATCCTTGAGCAACTGCTGCTGGGTAATGACCCGCCCAGGGTGGCGTGCCAACTGCGCCAGCACCGCGTATTCCTTGCGCGTCAGCGCCACTTCCTGACCATCGAGCAGCACCCGGCGATAGGCCAGGTCGACGGTCAGCGGACCGAATTGAAGGGCCGACTCCGGCTTGTCGCTACCGGAAACCTGCCTGAGCAGCGCCCTGATTCTGGCCAGAAACTCCTGAATGCCGAACGGTTTGGTCACGTAGTCGTTGGCCCCGGCGTCCAGCGCCTGAACTTTCTGTGCTTCGCTGGCGCGCACCGAAAGCACCAGTACCGGCACCGCCGACCACTCGCGAAACTCGCTGAGCACTTGCTGACCGTCCATGTCCGGCAGGCCAAGATCAAGCACCAGCAAATCCGGCTTGTTCAGTGCCGCCTGGGTCAGGCCATCCCCGCCAGTGGCCGCTTCCAGCACCTTGTAGCCCTGCGACACCAGACTGATGCGCAAAAATTTGCGAATCTGCGGCTCGTCATCGATGACCAGAATGGTTGCCGCCTGGCTCAAGCTGACTCCTCCATTTCCACATCGGGCTGCGCCTGCAACGGCAGGAACAAGGTGATGCGCGTACCCTGCCCGTCAATGCCTTCCTCGACGCTGAGACGTCCACCATGCGCGCCAATCATGCCCTGACAGATCGCCAGCCCCAGGCCCGTGCCCTGCCCGCCCCGATCACCGCGTGCCGCGGTGTAGAACATGTCGAAAATCTTCGCTCGCTCATCCTCGGGAATGCCCGGCCCTTCGTCACTGACCGAGAAGAACAGCTCACTGTCGACCACACCCGCCGCCACCTGCAAGCGCCCGTCAACAGGTGAAAAGCGCGCAGCGTTTTCCAGCACATTGACCAGCGCCTGCTCGATCAGCGCCGCATGCACGTACAGCAATGGCAGCTCGCCGGTCACCTGGGTGCTGACCTGCAAGGGTGCCAGCACGGCGCGCAGCCGGTTGAGCGCACTGCCGACGATATCGGCAGGCGACACCCAGTCTCGTGCAAGTTTCAGCGCGCCATGTCCCAGGCGCGTCATGTCCAGCAGGTTCTGGATATAGCGATCCAGACGTTCGGCTTCGTCGCGTGTACCTTCCAGCAGCTCGCGGCGATCCTCCAGCGGGATGGCTTCGCCCAGCGCAAGCAGGCTGTCGATGCTGCCGCGCATGGAGGTCAGTGGCGTACGCAGGTCGTGGGACACAGAGGCCAGCAAGGCGCTGCGCAATTGCTCGGTTTCCCCATGCAGGCGCGCGGCTTCAAGCTCTTGCGCCAGTTGTGCGCGAGCCAGCGCCTGCGCCAGCGGCTGGGTCAGCGCCGCCAGCAGACGCCGGTGTTGCGCGGTGAACGACTGGCCTTCACGCGCACTGACACCCAGCAGGGCCAATGGCCCTTCTTCCGCGGTAATCGGCCACCACCACCAGCGCCCGGACGGTAGCGTGCCGGTGCCGCTGCCAGCCGGTTGATCGTGCTGCCAGGCCCAGTCGGCGGCGGCACGTTCGGCTTCCGAGAAGGTCAGCGGCCCACCAGTCTCAACAACCAAACCGCCCTGCCCGTCACGATCAACCAGGCACAGATACAATTCCTTCCAGCCGGAAAAATGCTGTTCGGCGGCATTGAGTACTGCTTTTCGATCCGTGGCAGCGGTCATCTTGCGCGACAGGTCGAGCAGTTCGCTGGTCTGTTCCTGAGTATCACGCAACGCCTGCAACTGCCTGCGCTGGCGCGCCGCAAGCTTGCCGGTCAGGGCCGACATCAGCAGGAAGAACAGCAGCGTCAGCACGTCTTCTTCGCGCTGGATGTTCAGGGAAAAACTCGGTGGAATGAACAGAAAGTCATAGGCCAGAAATGACAGCCCGGCACACGCCAGCGCCGGTCCCATGCTGCTGCGCACCGCAACCAGTAACACCGCCGCGAGAAAGATCAGGGAAATGTTGGGCAGCGCCAGCACGCCCGACACACCCCAGGCGACCAGACTGGCAAGCAGCGTGGCCACAAAGGCCAGGCCGTAATCGAACCACACCACTTCGCGCGCCGGGCGTGCGCGCGGCGGTTGATCGGGTAGCTCTTCACTGTCGTCGAGCACTGAAATTTCCAACCCGTGCCCTTCACGCAACAAACGTGCGGCAACACCGCCGCCAAACACCCGGCGACGCCAGTGCCGACGCGACTGACCGACCAGTACCACGCTGGCTCGCCGTTCGATGGCATGCTGCACCAGTGTTCTGGCAACCTCCCCGGCACGCAATGACACCGCCTCGCCACCCAGCCGCTCGGCCAGTTGCTGAGCGCTTTGCAGGCGCGCGCGGGACTGCTCGTCGAGGGTTTGCCCGTCGTCCACATGCACGGCGCTCCACGGCAGGTGGCGACGCTGAGCAACCCGACTGGCGTGACGCACCAGGCGCTCGGCATGGGCATCACCGTCGATGCCCACCAGCATCCGCCCACGAACTGCCGGAGCCGACTGGCCCAATTGCCGGTAGCCCTGCGCCAGATCGTTATCGACCTGCGCCGCAGCGGTCTGCATGGCCATTTCGCGCAGCGCAGTGAGATTGGTTTGCGTGAAGAAGGCGTCGATGGCCGCGCGCGCCTGCTCCGGCACGTACACCTTGCCGTCGCGCAGGCGCTCCAGCAGTTCGCGCGGCGGCAGGTCGATCAGCACCAGGTCGAAAGCTTCCTGCAACACCCAGTCCGGCAGCGTTTCGCGCACCTGCACCCCGGTGATACCGCGCACCTGATCATTAAGGCTTTCCAGATGCTGGACGTTGACGGTGGTGTAGACATCGATGCCGGCAGCGAGCAGTTCCTGAATGTCCTGCCAACGCTTGGTATGCCGACTGCCGGGCGCATTGGTGTGCGCCAGTTCGTCGACCAGCACCAATGCCGGTGCCGCCTTGAGCAAGGCATCAAGGTCCATTTCTTCGAGGGTCATGCCTCGGTATTCGGTGCGCAACAAGGGCTGTTGCGGTACGCCGTTGAGCAGCGCTTCGGTTTCCGCACGGCCGTGGGTCTCCACCACGCCCGCCAAGACCCTGACGCCCTGACGCAACTGCGCATGGGCCGCCTGAAGCATGGCGTAGGTTTTGCCCACGCCCGGCGCGGCACCAAGAAAAACCTTCAGCCGCCCGCGCCCTTCGCGGGGCAGCTGGGCCAGCAGTGCATCAGCTCGACCGGAATCACTCACCTTGGTTACCACCCTCTCTAATCATCTACAGCTTAGTGAATCTGCTGCGAACACGGCGCACTTTGTTACAACTGCGCGTTGCGCGGTGCAGACGGTAACTGATTCAGGCTCATATTCAAGGCCAATACGTTGACCACGGGCGGGCCGATCAGCGGACGCTGAGTATTGGCGTCGATCAGCGCCTGTACTTTGTCCAACGGCAACTGGCGCGCCGCAGCAACGCGACCGGCCTGCCAGGCAACCGCTTCAGGCGAGAGATGCGGGTCCAGACCGCTGCCGGACGTGGTCAGCAAGGCAAGTGGCACCGGTTCCTGCGAGGCATTGGCCAGTTTCGCAACGTCCTCTTTCACGCGTGCCACCAGTGCCGGGTTGCTCGGCGCAAAGTTGCTCGCGCCACTGGCTACCGTCGCAAACGCGCCTGCCGAAGGACGCGACTGAAACCACCCATCACCGGTAAACGACTGGGCGATGAGTGCCGAGCCGCGCACCTTGCCCGCCGCGTCGTATACCAGGCTGCCATTGGCCTGCGCCGGAAACGCCACTTGCGCAACCCCGGTGACCACCAGTGGATAGGCCACGCCGGTGATCAGGCTCATCAACACGATCAGGCTCAAGGCCGGACGCAATACATTGGACATCTGCACATCCTCAATCAGGTGAGGCTGCACGCCGACCGGCGTGCAGCACAGGCTTCAAACAAGGCCGAGTGCGACCAGCAGCATGTCGATCAACTTGATGCCGAGAAACGGTACAACGATGCCGCCCAGGCCATAGATCAGCAGGTTGCGACGCAACAGATGCGCCGCGCTGGCGGCCTGAACCCGCACGCCCCGCAGGGCCAGCGGGATGAGCACAACGATGATCAGCGCGTTGAAGACGATGGCCGAGACAATCGCACTTTGCGGGCTGGCCAGTTGCATGACGTTGAGCACGCCCAGTTGCGGATAAATCGAGGCAAACAGCGCAGGCAGCACGGCGAAGTACTTGGCCACATCATTGGCAATCGAAAACGTCGTCAGCGCACCGCGTGTGACCAGCAATTCCTTGCCGATCTGCACCACGTCCAGCAGCTTGGTAGGGTCGCTGTCGAGGTCAACCATGTTGGCCGCTTCACGCGCGGCCTGGGTGCCATCGTTCATCGCCATACCGACGTCCGCCTGCGCCAGTGCAGGCGCATCGTTGGCACCGTCGCCACACATCGCCACCAGTCGGCCTTCGCCCTGCTCCTGACGAATCCGTTCCAGCTTTTTCTCTGGTGTGGCTTCGGCCAGCACATCATCGACACCCGCTTCAGCGGCGATGGCTGCGGCAGTCAATGGGTTGTCGCCAGTCACCATTACCGTGCGAATCCCCAGCTTGCGCAACTCTTCGAAGCGCTCGCGAATACCCGGCTTGACCACGTCCTTGAGATGAATCGCACCCAACAAACGACCGTTGGCGCAGACCAGCAGCGGCGTGCCGCCGGTCTTGGCAATCTTGTCGACTTCCCGCGCCAGTGCAGGCGGCAGGTCGCTACGCTGCATGTTGATGAAAGCCAGCAGCGAATCCACCGCGCCCTTGCGGTACACATGGCCCTGATAATCCACACCGGACAGACGTGTATCGGCGCTGAACGGTACAGCGGTTACCGAACTCAGGGTGGGCTCGTTCATCGGGTGCAGGTTGCGCAGGAACTCGACGATGGATTTGCCTTCCGCCGTATCGTCGGCCAGCGACGCCAGCAAGGCGCCCTCGCCCAGTTCCTTCGGGGTCACGCCGGGTGCTGCGTAAACGGCAGCGCAGCGGCGATTGCCGAAGGTGATGGTGCCGGTCTTGTCCAGCAACAGCACATGCACATCGCCCGCAGCTTCCACGGCGCGACCGGACTTGGCGATCACGTTGAGGCGCACCAGCCGGTCCATGCCGGCAATGCCGATGGCCGACAGCAGGCCGCCAATGGTGGTCGGGATCAGGGTGACCAGGAGTGCCACCAGAAACACCAGCGGCAGGCTGCCCCCGGCAAAGTGGGCGAACGGCTGCAAGGTGATGACCACCAGCAGAAAGATCAGGGTCAGGCCGATCAGCAGAATATCCAGCGCGACTTCGTTAGGGGTCTTCTGCCGCTTGGCACCTTCCACCAGTGCAATCATGCGGTCCAGCGTCGATTCGCCGGGGTTGGCGCTGATGCGTATCAGCAGCCAGTCGGACACCAGCCGGGTGTTGCCGGTCACGGCCGAGCGGTCACCACCGGATTCGCGAATCACTGGCGCGGATTCGCCGGTAATCGCCGCCTCGTTGACCGCCGCGATGCCCTCGATGACTTCGCCGTCGCCGGGAATCATTTCGCCGATCTCGACGCGCACCACATCGCCCTTGCGCAACTCGCTGGCATTGATGATGCGCAGGCTGCCGTTCTCATCGCGAATGCGCGCCTTGAGCCCTTCGCTGCCGGCCTTGAGGCTGTCGGCGCGGGCCTTGCCACGACCTTCGGCCAGCGCTTCGGCGAAGTTGGCGAACAACACGGTGAACCACAGCCACAGGGCGATCTGCACGCAGACCGAAGTGGGCACCTGCGGGTTGGGGATCACGCACAGCACGGTGGTCAGAATGGCAGTCAGTTCCACCACCAGCATCACCGGCGAACGCTTGAGCTGGCGCGGGTCGAGCTTGACGAACGCCTGCACCAGCGCCGGACGCCACAGGGCAGCGATGCCGGTCTTGGCTGTCTCGCTGGCGGCCTGAGGCTCGGCAGCTTTTACAGCATCACGTCTTGAAAAATCAGTAGTGCTCATGATCGGTTCCTCAGAAACCCAGGCTCAGGTGTTCGGCAATCGGCCCCAGTGCCAGGGTCGGCAGGAAGGTCAAACCACCCACCAGCAAAATGGTGACGGTCAGCAGAGTGACAAACAGCAGGCCGTGGGTCGGGAAGCTGTTCTGACCCTGTGGTGCGGTTTTCTTCATGGCCAGGCTGCCAGCCAGTGCCAGCACCGGCAGGATGTAACCAAAGCGGCCAATGAAGATCGCCAGGCTAAGCATCAGGTTGTGGAACACGGTGTTGGCACTGAAACCGCCGAACGCCGAGCCGTTGTTGGCCGTGGCCGAGGTGTAGGCGTACAGCAACTGGCTGAAACCATGCGGGCCGGGGTTGCTGACCGCACCGGCCGGGCCAGGCAGGCTGGCAGCAATCGCGCCCAGCACCAGCACGCCGACCGGCATCACCAGCAAGGTGGCGACCAGCAGCCGGACTTCCTGCGCTTGCAGCTTCTTGCCGAGGTATTCCGGCGTGCGGCCAATCATCAGGCCGGAGAGAAATACCGCAATCAGTACGTTCAGCAGCATGCCGTTGAGGCCCACACCCACGCCGCCGAAAATCACTTCACCGACCATCATGTTGACCAGCGCAACCATGCCGGTCAGCGGGTTGAGGCTGTCGTGCATACCGTTGACCGAACCGTTGGAGGCCGCAGTGGTAGCGACTGACCACAGCACCGTGCCGGTGGTGCCGAAGCGGGTTTCCTTGCCTTCCAGCGGTGCGGTCTGCTCGACACCGGCGATGTTCAGTGCCGGGTTGGGCTGGTACTCGGCCCACAGCGACACCGCGCCGCCGATCAACAGCAGTGCCAGCATGCAGCCAAGAATCGCGCGGCTCTGGCGCATGTCCTTGACATAGTGGCCAAAGGTGAACACCAGCGCTGCCGGGATCAGCAGGATCGACACCAGTTCGAACAGGTTGCTCCACGCCGTCGGGTTCTCGAACGGGTGCGCCGAGTTGACGCCGAAGAAACCGCCGCCATTGGTGCCCAGTTGCTTGATCGATATCTGACTGGCCGCAGGGCCCATCGGCAGGCTTTGATCCGCGCCTTGCAGGGTCAGCGCATCAATGTAATGGCCGAAGTTCTGCGGCACGCCCTGCCAGACCAGAAACACGGCCAGCACGATACTGATCGGCAACAGCCCATAGAGCGTGGCGCGGGTCATGTCGGCCCAGAAGTTACCCAGGCTCTGCGACGAGCGACGACTGATACCGCGACATAGCGCGACCAGCACGGCGAGACCGGTGGCGGCGCTGACGAAGTTCTGCACGGTCAGGCCGACCATCTGGCTGAGGTAGCTGAGCGACGCTTCGCCGCTGTAGGCCTGCCAGTTGGTGTTGGTGATAAAGCTCATCGCCGTGTTGAAGGCCAGCGACCACTCCATGCCCGGCAACTGCTGCGGGTTGAGCGGCAGCACGCCTTGCAGCATCAGCATCGCGAACAGCACGACAAAGCCTGCCAGGTTGAACGCCAGCAAGGCCCACATGTATTGCTGCCAGGATTGCTCGGTTTTCGGGTCGATGCCGGAGATCCGGTAGCAGGCCCGCTCGACCGGCCCCAGCACCGGGCTCAGCCAGGTGCGCTCGCCTTCCATGACCCGATAATAGAAACGCCCCAACCAAGGCGCGGGTGCCAGCAGCAGGACCAGAAAGGCCAGGATCAACAGATAATCGTAACTGTGCATGATCACTCCTGACTCTGATCGGCGCGCAACAGCGCCACCAGCAGATAGATGAACAGCCCGACTCCCATCAGCAGCGAGATACCATCCATAACGCTCATTGAAATTTCCCCCATCAGGCAACACCGGTACGGCACAGGCCGCGTGGGGAGATTGTCCGCAGGCAGGGTGTAAAGGCGCGAGATCGACAGGCCGGTCGGGGCGTAAAGAAGCTGTAAAAAAGCGCTACAGCCTTGACGGCGCAAGGCCTTCGCGGACCTCCAGCGCTGTCATTTATGTCAGGTTCGCGTTGGGGGTGGCGGGGGTATCGTGGTGCGGCGATCTTCAGGAAAAGGACTTCACCATGCTTCGCGACAACGGAAAACCACCCGGCACCACGCCGCCCTCCAACACCACAACCGCCACTGTCCAGTTGACTGTCAAGGAACGACAAGTCCTGGAATGGGTGGCGATCGGCAAATCCGCGTGGGAGATATCCCGTATTCAAGGGTGCACGGAAGCGACCGTGCACTTTCATACCAGCAATATCCGCCGCAAGTTCGGGGTGACGTCATTGAAGGCGGCGCTGGTGATGGCGATCAGGCAGGGGGTTATTTTGGTGGAGTGAAGTATTTAAAACCGGTGCACCCCACAGGAGGTAACCCCCTGCGTTGTGCACTTGGATTGCGGATCAGCACTTATATTTATTAGTCTTAGTCGAAGCTATATCTATCCTTAGGTTTTCCAGGCAGGTACCGGTCCAATCCTACTTTTCCAGGAGCCGGATTTGGACGCCTTATGTTCTCTACAGTGGGAATTTTTTTAAGCTCTTTTCTGGCAAGTGATAATTCTTTTGCAATCGTACGGCGCGCATGAGCAGTAATTCCGGGCTCTTCGAAATTTTCAACCATGTAGTTTAATGATTTTCGACCGTTAACCTGTTTGAGCGCAAGAGAATCCGCCAACTTCGGCATGAAGTTGTTACGGGCATCTGCAATGCGCTTGGGATAACTATCAACCACTTCATTCAAGCTATCCCAGTCTGTTAGCTTGATTCTCGATAACTTTGTTACGTTTTTACTCCCACGAGTGGTAAGTAGCGCAGGAATTTTTTCGACGCTTGGAGATTTTGTGGTCAGAGTAGGAGTCTGCTTTAAGGCTCGGTACAACAGCTTGAATGGGGTAAATAACCTAAAGTGCCCCGTCGGATCCACCCTGTTCACCGGGTCCCCCTCGACATACGCATACCCATTCACCCCACCCTCGCCAAACGGACTCCAACTATCGGGACTGTTGAAGCGCATCAACACCGGGCTGTAGGCCCGATAACCATTCCCCAGCATCTGCCAGCCGCTATCCGCCTCGGCCAGTTCGCCGTTGAACCCCAGTTTGCCAAGTGGGGGGTCTTCACTGCTGGCGTGGCCGTAGGCCGTATACCTCCTCCGGTTGACCCCGTCGCCACCTACCTCGCCCAGCACGCTATCGCTGCCGTCGGTGGCAAGCAGCAGCGTGTGATCACTCTGCTGTTCGGCCAGCAGGTAGTCGTCGCCACGCATGAAGGTGCTCTGGGCATGGCTGCCAAGTTGATTGGCCAGCCCTGCGTCGCTATAGAAGCGCAGGTCCCTGTCGTCGCCACGGGTCTCCCCGGTCAGTTGGTCCTGGGGGTCATACTGGTAATGAATGCCGGCCGAGGGCGTGCCTACTTCGATCAGGCGGCCGAGGGGGTCGTATTTGAGCGTGCGTCCGGCTTCGTCGGTTTTGAGGTTGCCGTCCAGGTCGTACTCAAGTTTGATTTCAGACGGGTAGTATTTATCGTTAGTGTTCGTCACCCGGCTCAACTGCACCGGGTCGTCAGCTTCGTAAAAATACCTGGCATTGTTGGTATCGTCATTGTTGCTGTCGTCGCTGCCGTCATTGAAGCGAGTCGTGACGAGCGTCAGGTTGTTCGCGCCATCGAAAATGAAAATCTGCGCGCGGAGGGTCCTGCCATAGGGGTCCACTGGCCGCTGAGTTCCCGTGCATTGGTATTGACCCAGGCGACCGGACGTATCGTAACGGTAGGTTTCGTCACGGAGTGTTTCCGTGCCCTGGCGCAGGGTACGCTGGACCATGTCATCCACATCATCGTAGACCTGAACCATCTGTTGCTCGACTCCATCGAGGTCAAACGTACGCTTTACTTCCCGACCCAGATCATCATATTCAAGGCTGATCGCGACGGTTCTCTCGCGGCTGCCGTCGGTCTTGTCGGTGGTGGTGATTTTTGCGAGGCGACCAAAGACAGTGTCGTAGTCGAACGTTGAATAGACCTCACCCAGCGAGGTTTCGTAAAGACGACCGCAGCTGTCATAGCGATTGACCTGCTCCTGTCCCAATACGTCGGTGTAAGACAGCAGCAGGCCCAATCGGCTGTAGCTGTAGAACATGTCGTAGGTCTTGCCTGCCGAGGTGCGCTTCTCGCTTTTCAGCGAGCCGGTGCTGTAATATTCGCGATCCAGTATCTCGCCCTGCTCCGAGGAATGAAGCAGACGAGCATTCTGCTTATCGTAACTGTAATCGGCAGCCACACCCGGCTCCGCAGTCCGGACAGGCCCGGACTCTTTCAGCGGATCAACTTCGCAGGTGGTTTCAGGTTCAGGCACAGCTTCGGACTGCACCCTGCGCCACGGCTCATCGCCCACCTGGGGCTTGTATTCGTAGTCGATTTTCCGCTTGCTGGGCAGGGTTATCGATTTGGGTTGCAGCAGACCGGGGTCGTAAACAAGCGTACGTTTACGCCCCCCGGTGACAGAGCTGACCAGACGATCCAGCCCATCGAACTCCTGCTCTCCCAATACAATGCTTTCGCCGTTGTGCTCGATGCCGATACTGACGGGCAAGTTTTCGCTGCTGTAGCCAGCATAGCTGCGACGCACGATGGCCCTGCTTGGCAATGTGGACTCGATCACCCGATCAAAGACGTCGTAAACAGAGGTGGTGCGCCGCTCGCCGCCCGCTTCCCCGATAATTTCCTCGACACGGCGGCCAAGGCCGTCGTAATGGTACTGGCTCAGACTGACCGAGTTTTCAGCCTGATCCTTTCGCTCGCTGCGGGTCGGCTGTTCGAACAGGTTCATCCAGGTCTCGGTGAACTCGCTTTTACCGCCAGCGTTGCCTTCGATCCAGCTACGTTGAATCGGGCCCTGCGATTGCGCCGTACCAATAGGGTCGGTCTCTTCGAACGTCTTGACGCCATCCGGCCCGGTGACGCAGCGCTGCTTGCCCCAATCGTCGTATTCGAAGACGCTCTTGAGCGCCAGATCCTGCTGGCCCAACCAGTCAAACTCGGTCTCACTGACCATAAGCCCCCACGCATCGTAAACAGCCGCGTAGGTCTGGCGAGGCTTGTCGGCGCGCGCAGGATTATCTGCGTCATCCCGTTCCTCACAGACGACTCGGTTGAGGCCATCGAAGTAGCTGCAGGTTTTTACCCCTTTGACGTCGATGAGCGTCTGCATGGCCTGATCAGTCGCCCTGGCACATAGCTGATACTCGTAACTTCTGGTCGCGTTGTAGGTTTCATCATTTGGCGCCACGGTTTCACTCAGCACACGTCGCAGGCTGTCGTAGACATAACGAATTTCCACGTTGTTGTCGTCGCGACTGAGCAAGGGTTCGCCATCGAGCAGAGAATCCTCCAGCGTAATGACCTTCTTCGCGCCATCGAAGCCGGTGACGGTCTGTACGGTTTGCATCACTGTCGCGGCATAACGGCTGCTCTCAGGGAAGCTTTCGGGAGTGTTCTCGGGAGCACTTTCAGTGGTGTTCCTGGGGAGGCGCACAGGAATGCTGTAGGCGTACGCTGTGCTGGTCACCTTCCCACCCATGATCACTTGCTGCAATTTGAGCCGACCGTGCAGGACTGCATTGTTCGGCTCATCGAAGTATTCGTAGGTCGTGCGTTGCTGTTCCTGCTCACCGTCAGGGGCCTGCATCAGTAACGTCTCGCTTTGCGGTGCAAGCCATTTCTGTAGCTGGCCGCCACCCACTGCTGGCAACGCAAGGTAGCGATAGCGGGTGATCAGGATCGGCGCCTTGCCGTAGCCGGATACCGACGGGGTGACCTTGCTGCTTTTCATCCAGCGGACGAAGCCTTCAGGGTCCTTCGGGCATCCGTCCTCGCCGTCGGCCAGATACCATTCACTGGCCTCGACCACACCGTTGGCCTGAGTCTGAGTCAGCAGATTACCGTGCTTGTCATACGTGCTGCTGACAGTCTCACTGCGCGGCACACTGCCGTCTGACGACAGACGCCAGGTGGTCTGGACCTCTTTGGGCAGCTGACAGTAGGCAAGCTGAGCCTCAAAGGGTTCTCCCGGCTCGATGTAGTAACGAGTGTCCACCTGCATGACGGTAAGGTTCTTGCGCGTGGTTTCTCGAGTGAGCAGGTGAAACTGGTTGAAGGTTCGTTCGATGCTGCGCTCGGCATCAGCCTTGCCCGCGACCTCGACACGCAATGTTTCGGTCGACGAATACTCGTACAGCTCCGCCCCGCGGTACAGATACAGATTGTCCAGACCATTGTCTTCCCAGGCGATATCCAGCCCTGCGCCCAGAAAATTGCGCGCGCGCCCTGAGCTGTCCTTGTAAGTGTAATAAACATCCATTTGCGCCTGCCCCGCGCCGGGCGTCGTGCGATGGCGCGTGACTCTGGGGAGAGGCGCGCGTTTCGCCCTCTCAGGAAACTGATGGCCGCTGTCGGTATAAAAGATCTCTTCCCGGCCGCCAGCGGGTGTTTCCACCGCCGTCATGCATAAATGTTCAAAGATCGTGTTGTATACAAAACGCCAGGAGGCAGCATTGTCGGTCGGCAATTCTATACGGTTGACACGGTGATCCGTTGCACCCAGCACCATCACGAATGTCGCATCCGGGCCATCGCCAGTGGTCATGCGCAGCTTCACCGACGTTGCGTCGCGGCTGATGCCGAGCAGGATCTGATCCGAGTCATCCTTGATTTCGCTGAGCATTTGATGCCCGCCGAAAGAAGCGTAATCCAGCGTGATACTGTGACCTTCAGGGGCAAATACGCGCACCGGCAGCGCAACTCTGTTGGTCCCGCTGCCGCGCATTTCGAGGTGCTCCACCAGACCGGACTTGTGCATCACCCGGTAGTTATTATCGCCCTCCTTGTACAAGTGGAAGCTGTCGATTTTCTTTTCCGACATCAGCATCTGGCCGTCGCTGGTGCCATCGACCTTGAATGTCTCGCCGCTGCTCAGCGATACGATCTGCTTACCCGGATCGTACTGCGACAATTGCAGGTTCCAGCCAAGACCAAAGCCGCTGTCCTGACGGTTGAGAGGATTATAGTTGAGTGCCAGTGGCATGCCTGGGCCACGCAACCCGTTGGTTTTGACATCGGGCAGGGTGATCGCCACCGTGTATTGCCCGGTGCGGGGGTCAACGCCGCTCTGTACATAACTGAGGAAGTTGAACGCGTTGGAGTGTACGGAAGTCGATGCTGTCATGTTACATGAACCTCGAACTTTATGTATTAAGATAACCGCCGCCGACGGGGCGACGGTTAAGCAGGCCTGACAAGTCCAGTTGTACTAACGACTAACTCGATACATCGACACGGACGCAGGACAACTTGCCTTTTATGTTTTCACCGCCGTTATACTCCCTGATCACAACAACGCCGCGACTGATCATGGTGCCGACCGGCTTGCTTCTGAGCTGGTCGATGGATATCCAGGGTGTTGTAAGGGGGTCGATATAAGTCTCGAGCCCAAATACCCAGCCTCCCGAATCATCACAATCTCTGGATTCCAGGTATATCTTCATGGCTGAGCGCACATTATCCAGCTTGATAAAACTCATCTCATCGTTCGTGCAATCATGATCTTTGTTGTTGAGATAAACCGTTTCGTCCTTGGCGGGAAAGTTGCAGTTCTTGCCTCCGCCATCAGCGTTTGCTGCGAGCATGATCAGTCGAACCGCCTGTGCCGGGGGCTTTGGCACCGGGCTGTGGGACGGAACGAGCGTACAGCCTGTCAAACCCGCAAGCACTACACAGGCAAAGGTTTTACTTAGCGCATTCATAATAATGATGACTCCCTGTCGGTGTGTGGCATCAATGCCTCATTCGGGCTTCTATGCCGAATAGAGGGTATGCATGAGACGGTTGCGCCTGCCGACGCCGGTGGCCAGAAAACCGATTCGCCGTTTATGGGCATTGCCCTGCTTATCGAGCAACAGGACGACTATTTCCCCCATCAATTTGTCGCGTGCGGGGTCACCTGCCGGGATATATTTAAGGCCCCGGAGGCGGTGCAGGCTGATGACCAGTTTGCCGGTCTCGAATAAGGACATCTTGACGTCAATGTCCAACGTGTGAACATCCCCCATCACGTCCTGGAGCGCTTCGTCAAAGTTCACCTTGCTTACATCACCGATAACCGCAGGGTCGTCGAAAACAAACCCCGTCCAGCTGAACATTTTTTCTTCGTCCTGCTCGCTCTCCCAGAGAATGATCGACGTATTGATCACGTCACCGTCAGGCTTGGAGGGCAGAAACTTCAGCGTCTCGAAACTCACCCATTGCTGGGTATCGGGGTTAATGACAGCCAGCGTCCAGTAATCAGTGGTCTCGAACTGGTAATCGAAATGCACATCCTCCCCAAAGCCCGGAGCCTCACTCAACGGCGGATCAACCGGAGGATCTCCGCCATCCCCCTGTGCACGCCGCGGAATGAAGGTGTAATTGCGGGCATCGAACCTGGGCAAGTTTAGCGGGGTGATTTCAACCTTGCTGTTCATCTCTTCAGTAACCAAAGAGGTCCACCAATCGCCGTTGTCATCCTGAAATTTCGCGTGGAAGACGCCGACGAAACCCGATCTCGCCCGGCTGTGCAGGAAGAAGTTCTGCGTGATTGTCCGTGGCGCATCCAGGCCCGATTCAGCAGCGAAGACGCCGGCCCCGGACAGCTCGAAACGGTTATATTGACTGCGCACGCGCCACGTTTGGACATCCCCCTCGGGCATGCCTTCGAGATGGGAGAGTACTGACTCGATATTTTGGCCGGTTTCATCGTCTACCAGACGCATAGAGGCCCTTTCAGTGGGACTCAGCTCGTACTCGATGTCGTTGTGCGGCGTTATCTGGGTCTTGATCTGCAGCCTGAGTTGTTGATAACCGTTGCGGTACAGATTGCCTTTATTACCGTAAGGCGATGACGAGCCAGGAACCGTGACGATAAACACCGTAATCTCTTGCCAACTTTCTTCATCGATGACTTCGGACAACTCGATGACGCTATAGCCGCACGCCATAACCACCCCATTGCTCAGCACTTCACAGCTCACCACGCTACTGGCGACAAGCGCCTCATCGGGCGGCATGAAAAGCCCCTGCTGATCAACAGTGCCTAGCCCACCCGCCACTTCCCAGCGTCGCTCAAGCCCAGGCAGCAGTGCGCTGTCATCCTGTAACTGCACCGCTACCTCGGGCCGTGCTCTGGGTACGAAAGCCGGCTCGATACGCAGCGTTTGCTGCCCGTTGGCAATAAGCACCGTAGCGATACCACGGTCATTACCCAACGCCTCTATCTGTTGCACCGCCAATGCTCTTTTTCCGGACCTGGCATCCGGACTGAAGAGCGCGCCCTTGCCGACCTCACTCAACCTGCCAAGCTCGGGGCCCAGCAACGCCCAGCTCAGCGGGCTGCCGTCAAGCGTCGAAGCCGCCAGCGAGACCGGTTGCAGCACAGCACCCCCTGGCACTACCGTTACACATGGCGCCAACTCCATGCTGCGTGATACCACTCCCACCAGAGCCGAGACCTTGACGACAGCGCCTGACTCTTCATACGTGGCTGTGATGACCACGCGCAGCGCATCATGGCCAATCGCCTCAAGCACCGGCGCCGTGTAAACACCGCTGGAAGAGATGCTGCCGCTTCCCGCAGCCAGGTGGCTTTTAATGCTTAACGCACTCCAGCTGGTGGCCGGTATTTCTTCGCCTTGCGGGTTGTGCAGGACAAATAGCTGAGTCTGACCTGCCTTCAGGGTCGAAAACAGGGGCGTAATGCTGGCCTGTGTCGAACGAAGGCTGCCAAACAACAGCAGGTCATGTGGACGGTATTGCTCAATTGGTTCGAATACGCGTCCACCGGTGAACTTCAGGCAGTCCGCCACGTGCAGACGTTCACGTTCGATCATCGACTGAGTCTCTTGCGAGAGCATCAGCACCGTGCCGTAGATTGGCTGACCATCTGCCCCACGATCATCAGGTATCGGATAAACGAAATCATCTGTCGGCGCAAACACGCCTTCAGCGTCGCCATCCTGCGCGCCCATGAACAGCACAAGCGCGCCATCACCGGTAGTAGTGTCCATACGCGCATCGCTTGAACGCGGCGCAGCGCGGGTAACAAGCCGCAAGCTGCCTGGAGTCTGAACATGATAGCGATTGAGCTGTGCCTGCAGCACTGAGAAAACCCGGCGATGAAGCGCAATTTCCTTGAACTCCTCAGCAAAGAAATCCGCCAGTCGCTGGTTGATCGCATCATCGACGCCCCCCAGACTACAGGCAACACCAGCCCCGCCAGCCAGATCGAGCAGCACATGCCCCTCCTCATCCACGAAGAGGTCGACAGTCATCGCCAGCCAGAAGCCCATGGGCTCGCTGATGATGAAGCTGCCGGACACGGTAGTTACACTCCCCTCCGGCTGATGCAAGCCGCTGTAACGGCCAGACACGATGTTCATCGTGACGAGGACACTGCTGGAGCCCGGCGAGTCAGGCAGAAACGACAGGACCGGCACGCCCAGCTCGACCTGTTTCAGACGAACAGTGTCGCCTTGTCGCTCATCCACCACGATGTCGCCGGTGAACAATGGCAAGAAGGCCAGATCCTGATAGCGCTCGATGTATTGTTGCTCTATATGCAGGTTGAGCTCGCTGCGACTGACCGCCGCGACGGCTCCCCAGCCTTGGGTCAAGGTACCTGCACCCGCTCGCTGCACAATACCGCTCAATGAACGGGGCATTGCATTAGCCGCCGTGCCCCCCGCTGTCCCGTTCAGTGCCTGCAACACTCCGGAGGAACCACTCAATGGCAACGGCAGAATCAAGTGCCCGGCCATTTTGCCCAAAGCTTCGTCTTCAAATTCTGCAAACACGACAACGTAGCGTTCGGGTGCTTCGGCATCACAGCTGTACACACCCGTCGCGTCTATAGAACCCGGCCCACCAAGACTCCAGGTGACTTGAAGGTCATGACCATTGACGACAACTTTCAGCTCGGCACGCTGATCATTGACGCTGACAAGCGTGATGAACAGCATCGGCGAGTGGCGAAGAACCAGAACCTGAATTGACTGGGTGTGCTGATCGTCGCTGACCGTTATTGTGTCGAGGACATAGGTATTCCCTGCCCCCCCTGCACCGGCGACGTAAAACTTCTCATGCGGTGCATCGACGCCGTCCTCAAGCGTCCCGCTTTCTCCGGCTACCGGATTGACCACCGTCCATTTCAGGCTGGTTGCGCGCGAACTGCGTGCTGAAAGCGCTACCCGTTCACCGTAATTACACACCTGAATCAACGGGCTGACGCTGACGCTGCTGGTGAGCACCGTCAACACCGCGGTACTGTCATGCCCCGACACCGGGTCCATCGCCTTGATCAGTACACGCTGAAAACCCTGCCTTGCGGGCAGCGTTGCGGGAGCCGTATACCGGCCCTGCATATCGATTTTTCCCAGTCCTTCAGCATCGCCACCCAAAGGATCTTCCAGAGACCAGACGATGCCCGCCCGCGCAGGCTGGGTGGTCAATTGCAGCTCTTCGCCTGTACCGATCAGTGCCTGGTGCCCGGCGATACTGAACGTGGACGCACCGGGATCGATACGACCGAACACGGCCAGGTCATAAGGCAGACGCTTGAGTACGGGTTGCAAAACTTGCTCGTCAGGCAATAACCAGCCGCCCAGAAAACGCTCGGCGCCGGTAGCATCCAGAGTTTTGCTCAACCCTTGAAGCACAGCGTGTTTGACGGTGTAGGCCACGAAGCCATTGACCTGCTCCAGCTCCCTGGCACTCAGGTTGTCCAGCGTTCCTGGAACGGCGCTGACCTCATGGTCGAACAGGTAAGGTGTATAAAGATGCCCTTCCACTGCTTGATCATCTGACTCACCTTCCAGCAGATGAAACTCATGCTTGAGGCTGATGTTGAAGGTAGCGTTGTGCGATTGCCATTCATCGCTGTCCAGCGCTCTGTAGCGAAAACCCAGCGTGCAGGGAAATTCCCAGGTCTGCGTGGTCTGGCCGTACTCGAAGTCAATGGTCAGGGGATGCTCGGCGTTGAAGGCCTGAACGCTGAAGGGTTCTGATTCAAAGACGAATTCCGCGCTGCGATATTCTCCAGCCGGAACTGCAAACGTGCCGGCCTGAGCGACCATCTGCTGCAGTGGTTTATCGTCCGGAACGTCGAAGCTGAATTCAGGCGCTTGCAGCATCCGTATCGCCGCATGGCCAAAGGCAGCACGGTGCAGTGCGTGAGAGGAAAACACGGCGGTCGCCGAATACGACTGCTGAGCATCGTTGGGAATCAGGTAACGGAAGTCGGAGTCGCCACCCGGAATCCCGCCCGTCACGCCGTATTGCATGGTCGTGAACAGCAGCAACGCGCCTTTTTTATGGACCGATACAGCATTGGGGCTTTCAAGCTGTGATCGCACATCAATTCTACGTACATTGAGCAATTCGTTGCTCTGCTCGTTGAAAATACCCAGCCTGAACTGCTGCTCCTGATTTTCCGGGTTGCTGAACCAATCCTTAAAAAAGTCGCCGATCTTCTCTCGTTCGGTAGAACGGCCCGGAAAATCCAGTGAAAGGTTTTTAGCCAGACCAAGGTCCACCACCAGATCCGCGCTTTGACTGCTCATTTCCAGATCGAAATCCAGGCCCGGCGCATTCAGTGGGTCGTAGGCTGCGATTCTGTGAACATTGTGCTGCCCTTGAGCGTTCTCTACCACGGTATGCAAACCGGCGATAACCGGAATGCGCCAGGCCAGCAGTGAATTCTCCAGAACGCTGTGCTTGAACGACAAGGTTGGTGCCCCGAGAACACAGCCCGAGAAAAAATGGGAATCAAACGTATCGGGAATCGTGATACTTCCGTCCGGCACCGGACGCGACATTCCCTGAGCCAGACTCTGTTGGTAAACATGGTCGAGGAGCTCGTTGACCTTGTCGCCATCCAGAGCAATGATCGCGTCCCAGCCTCTGAGACGCGTGTTATCTTTCATCCATGCCAACAGACTTTCCGCTGAATAACCAGCCATGACATCACCTCCTGTGATGTTGATATAGATAAGACCGATGTGCCTTGGGTCAGGACGCCGGTACTTCTTTGCCCTTCATCAATTCCAGCTCCGTGGCAAACCCGTCCACCGGTAGCGGCAATATGATATGCCCCTCAACGAAGAAGAGTGGATGATCGGCTTCGGCAAAAATAAGCACAAACCGGTCAGTCGACGATATGTCGGGGGTGTACAAGCCGTCACTGATGCTCCCGCTCCCGGCGCCTATTCTCCATTGGACGCCGTCCGGCGTAACGCCATCGGCAAACGCTTGCAGTTGAACCTGATCGGCACGAATGGTCACAACGTCCACGGGCTTGCCGACCTTCGCAACCTCCAGAACTTCCGAAACCTCCACGGTTCTTACGACTTTTACGGTTAACAGTGGGGTTTGATGCTTTACCAGTACCCACGACGAAACACTCGCCTGCCCACTGGTCACGACTATCTGATCCAATAGGTAGGTTTTGCCGGACACCTGCTTCGCCGCGACGTAACGGTGATCACCATCAGCCAGTGGGCTGGGCTCCAGGACACCGCTTTCGCCGGGAACCGGATCCTTGAGCGACCAGTGCATTTCTTCTGTGCCGAGCGAGCCTGCCTCGAGCTCCACAATCTGCCCGGCGTCACACACCTGAATCAACGGATTGAGGGTGATCGGGTTGGTCACGATCGTGACCAGCGCCGAACTCTGATAGTTGGAGTTCATGTCAGTGGCCGTCACCCGAACACGTGTGAACGGAAACTCGGTTGCCGAGCTTTCTGGCGCGTAATACCGGCCGGCACCATTGATGGCACCGTAGTTCTGCGTATGACCATCCAGACGTTCGACACCCCACGTCACACTCAACCCCAGCGGTTGAGTGGTGAAGGTGGTGGAACTGTCGACTACCATCAGATGCTCCGCCGGGCTGACGACAAAGTCTGCCCCGGAACTATTGATGCGCCCGAAGGCGGCTATGTCTCTGGGCGCACGCAGTACATCAGGCACAATGGCTTCGTTGAAATTGAGATTGATACTGTCCCGGATGAACGAACTGATCGGCACACGTGTAGCCAGTTTGCCCTTTAGTACGGCCCTGATCCCGGACTCGAACGGATGAGTGTCCAGGGTCTCGAAATTCGTCTTTACTGCCCCTATCAACAACGCTAATGACACGCTCAATGGTGGTGGATCCAAATCTCCGACAGCCGGTTCACCGCTGGTGGTATTTATCGTGAGGCTGGGGGTCAGAACGAGGTCGTTGTTTTCTTCGGCGAAGGTATAAATGCACCGTACATCGACCGTGATGACCTTGGTCATGACCAGTACCGTCTGGCATGGCAACGTAAGCAAAACGCTGGGTGTAGCTTTGGGCTTCCAGGTCAATGCCACCGTGCCATCGCAAATGAGTTCCACAGACAAAGGCGTGCTCTCCAACGCCTCAAGCCAGGTCTCGTCTTTGTAAACATTTGCCATGACTGACACGCCATCGATTTGAACCTCGACATCCCGGCTGCTCGACTCGGACGTCTTCAATCTGCCCGACTTGGCCGTCGCCTTGACCAGTCGGCCGGAGCCATCATGAACAGGTTCGAAATCCACGCCTGCAATAACCGAAGCAATGGTCTTGGTCACCTCGCCGATGAACAGTGCCGCCTTGAACGTACGCTCAGCACTGAACAAAACTGTTGCTGAGTAATCTTTCCCGACATCATCCGGTATCAGGTATTGGTACTCTACCGGGATGTCGCCGTCTTCCTGACTGCCCTCCAGGCGAATGAACACCAGCACGGCCCCGTCGCCATAGTTGGCGGCATGCGGGTCGAGAGGTGCAGCAGGATTGGTCTGGGTGCGCAGTTTGAAAGACTGAGGGTGCATCAGATCATTGCTGCCACGCTTGATCACGCCAAGCGTCCATATGCGCTCATCGTCCGGCAAATCATTGAACAGGGCTTTGAAAAAATCTCCGCCGAGTGCCCGGTCAGCCCTGTCAGCCGCGAAGGTAAGAATGAAATTGTCACTGTCCTTGAGGTCGAGCCGCACCCGGCCATCGCTCTCGATATTGCCTGGGACCCTTTCCAGCGCGAGATCCAGTGTCAGCTTCGGACCTTGCAGCGCATCGATATGGATAACCCTGTAGGCTTCCCAATTATCGACGTTATTCTTCATCGTCAATTGGGTTCCGCCCAGAATCGAACAGGTCAATGTCGCATGAGACTGACCAAGGTTATCGTTCGAGAAGGCCAGCCTGGGCGCATCCAGAATAAAATTGTGAATACATTCTTTAAACCCGTCGCTCAGTATCACCTCTCCGCTGACAGGCTTTAGACAGGTGTCCGACGAAAAACGCGCGACATACTCCTGAAGCAACAGGTTATTCACCTCGCCTCGGGCCATTGCAGCGATGGAGTCCCAACCCCACATTACATTGTTAGCGGGGTCTTTCATCCACTCGGTCAGGTGGTTCAGCGTGTTATTGGCCATAGGGTTGCGTCCTTGCATGTGTGGGATCATGCCAGTGGCTGTTGCGTCCTGCGCCACCCCGCCGGCCTGTAAAGAATGACCGTCCAGTACGATGAAATTAATAGACGGAAACAGTGTGTAAGTCGCCCCGTCATCAAAGCTGACTTCAACCGCCACGGTGTTGGTCAGATAGTCTCTCTGCAGACTCTCCAGAAAGTCCTTCGGGATGATCACCGACACCTGCCTGGATTGGTATTCCGCCTCACTGAGCGGTTCGGCTGCGCCGGTACGTAGCCCGAGCGCTTGTGGCGAACCCGACTGGGACAAGCCAGTAACCTTGATTCGTACCCGTTGCCCGGGTGCCATGTAGGCCCAGGATGCGAGGTCCAGACCCGCACCTTCTGACGGCACACGGTCGAGGCAAAGCAGGGTATCGGTAATGCGTGGTCGCATGATCTGGATAATCGGCCAAACGCCGACAAGGCCTCTGACTTCCAGTTTGCATACCGGCGAAGTGCCTGACTGCGACAGCGAAACGACCTTGTAATACACCTCTACCCACTTGCCCATATTGGCCGGAACCGCCGTGGACGGGATGATGAACAGGCGCGGATCGTCTGGTGAAGGGTCAGCGATAAAGCTGCCCGTGCTTGTATTGCCATCCCAGTGCATCTGTACCGTGGAATCGTCACCGATGAAAGCATCGTCCGGTATGCGAATTTTCACCCCGTTCTGCAGCGATGAGGCATAGATATAGCCCTCTACTCCCCATTCTTCAGAGCTCTCGATCTTGGCGTCGTCGATAACGGGCACAGGAAGATCGAGCGGTAGACTCAGCATGACCTTGCGCGGCAACGAGCTGGCGGCATGGCCTGGTCGCGCGTACTGATACACCAGCTCGATTTCCTTGCCGTTATTGGCACAAAGCCAGGTCTTCGCCAGCGAGAACTGCAGTACGCCACTGTCGAGATTGGATATGTCGGCCCTCAGGGTCTGCACCAGCAGATTGCCGCTGGAGATGTAAACCACGACATCGTCATCAATCTGCATGCCGAAAGGATCGATCAACAGGGTGATGCCGCCAGGGAAGGCTTCCGGGTCCAGTGAGCCACCGTTGAAATCCTTGATCCTCAATGGCGGCAATAACTTCGCTAACGGTTCGACGATGGCCAGTGACTGGGGGACTGAATCCGTTATCAATGTGGAATCGGCATACTCGATGCGGTAGCTCATCAGCGCGACGCCATCTGGAATTGACAAAAATTCGCCAGCGGTTATCGGCCACCGCAAAGGCTGGCCCACCTCGTTCCCAGTCAATAACCGGGACTCGACCAGAGGGTAAAAGGAGCTGCCGTCGTCGAAATAACGATCCAGTGTGAGGGTCACTCTGTCGCCCTCGCGCATGGCCAGATACGGCGGCGTCACGATCGACACCTCATTGAGGTCCCACAACAGGCCGGGATCAAGCTTCAGATCGTGAGACTCCTTGCATTGCGGCACCCCCAGCCCGGCAGCCGTTGGTGGACGTTTGCCAACATAGAAAAACAGTCGCCGGGATTCCTCGATGCTGCCTAACACTATGTACGAGTAAAACACCCAGCCATTGTCAAGCTTCGTCAGCAACGGGTTATTGATCTTCACGAGCATGCCTTCAGGCTTCAGTCCCACGACCTGGACAAGTTCGTCGACATAGTCCTCCACTGCGCCCAGGGCGCTGCAACCTCGCCAGTTGAGCATGAACCAATCACCTTCATCGATACCTGGATAGTAGATCCAGGTGAGCAGGTCGTCGCTGCCCAACTGATCCAGGTCGAGGTAATTCCCGGGCTGCTGCAGGTCGGGCACCTTGGGGGCGGGAAAATCCAGCGCCATGAGTGAGACTCCTTTCTCGTTTCCGCCTGAATGGGTGTATCGCAAGGGTTGCCCCTGCAAATGCGGATAGGACTTTTTTACGCCGGTGCCCACCAGTTGCCCACTAGTACTACTGCTAGGTTGTTGCCCGGGTTCGGACTGTTAGGGTTAGGCAAGACCTCCAGCCACACGGACGCCTCAGGGAGTTCAGGCTTGGGGGGCGTCAATGACCAGAGCGCAAGGACTGCACAATTGTCAGACACCGCTGCGCTTGTCCCGCATCAATCAGCGAGGTCCGCTCCATGGCTGCTTCTACTTCCGTGCACTCCAACGCGCTCAATTTCATGAGTTGTCTGAAAAGCGGCGTTGACCCGCGCACCGGGCTATACAACATATCGATCAGCATGCCCGAACTGCAAAGCAATGACCTGCGCGGACCAGGGTTCCGACTCGACCTGTCCTACAGTCAGCTCAATACGCTGGACAGCGGCTATGGCATGGGCTGGAACCTACAGGTTTCGCAATACAACCCTGCCACTCAGATCCTGTCCCTCAGCACAGGCGAGACCTTCCTGGTCGACGGCACCGGCAGCAACGGCCTACGGACGATGACCGAGAAGAAAATTGACACCTTCCACTTCTACAAGATGGACGATACGTCCTACCGGGTGGTGCACAAATCAGGTCTGGTGGAAATCCTCGAGCTGCACATCAGCGGCAATAAAAGAATGGCCTGGGCGGTGAAAATCATCGCGCCGTCCGGGCACAGCATCACGCTCAAGCACAAGCCGTTCAACAGCAGCACCTACAGGCTTGCTTCGATCACTGACGACCTGGGTCAGACGCTGTTGGAAATTGCACGCAGCAGCACATCCGTCGAGCTGAAACTGCATCCGTATGCGGGCATTGGCGGTGCTCCACTGGCGCGCTTTTTGATGACCCTCGCCAGCAGCGACAAACGCGTATCGCGCATCACCCTGCCCACCGAGAATAATGCGTCATGGCGCTTTGAATATGGCCTGGAGAACGACCAGCAATTGTGCGTGAAGCATGTAGAGACACCGTCTGGAAGCAGCGAAGATGTTTACTACCAGGATGAAGGCCATGCGTTTCCATACAGCGCCGGTCGCCAGCCCCTACCCAGAGTGACCAGGCACGTCATCGATCCCGGCCTCGGTCAGGCAAAGGTCGATGTGCGATATACCTACAAGGACGGCCAGCAACGCTCACGAAATTTTCTCGGTGCAGGGCTGACCATCGCCTGGGAAGACAACGGCCTGGACAACCTCTATAAATACCTGCAGGACTACAACTATGTCTGTACCGAAAGCCTGTGGGTCGACAACAAGGCTGTGCGCAGCATAGAGCGAACCTTCAACCGCTTTCACTTGCAGACCCTTGAAGTCACCACCCAAAACAACAACCAGCAAACGGTCACGACCGCCTATAACATTCGGCCGGGCGAGCGTTACTGCATGCAGCCCAACAATTGTCAGCTACCCAGCGAAGTCACCACCCGTTGGCAACGGCTGGACGAGCCTGAGCGGACGCGCACAGAAACCGTCACCTATACCTATGACCTTTACGGCAATCCGCTGGTGCATACACGCGCCGACGGGATCAAAGAAGTCAGCAGCTGGTACCCGGCCGGCGGTGGCGACGGTTGCCCGGCCGATGCGGAAGGGTTTGTCTCCCGACTGAAAGAAAAAGTGGTCAAACCCGCGCCATCGTCGCAGTCCGGGGCGCCTACCCTGTCCACACGTTATCGCTACAGCACGCTGCCTGCACTGACCGGCAGCGAGTTACCCGACTGGATCGTGCCGGAAACCGAAACACTGCTGCAGCTTGAAAGCGATGGAACCTCTGTGGAGTTGCAAAAGATCCTGCTGGAGCATATCAACCAGCCGGACGCGCCTTTCCAGCATGGTCGAACCGGGAGAAATATCGAGTCCCTGAATGGAAAGGACACCGTTACCGTCTACGAGTACAGCCACTCCAGCATCAGTCACAGCAACAGCAGCAATAGCAGCAGCAATAGCAGCAGCCGCAAGAACAAGGGTAAGGGCAAGATCAGGATCAAGATCAAAGGCAAGGGCAAAGACCGGATCAAGATCAAGATCAAGATCAAGGGCAAAGGCAACAACAAGGGCAAGGGCAAGGGCAAGGGCAAACACTTGCAGGTCCCGGTACAGCTGATAGAGATCACCACTATCGGCTTTGACAACGCTCGCATAAGCAAGCAGCAACAGCAGTCGTTGTTGACCGGCCAGGTGCTGCTGACCCTGGAAGAAGGCGTAGAGATCCGCTATGTCTATGACGCGCTCAACCGGCTGACCAAAGAAACGATCGCACCGAATTCAAGTGCTGGCTATGAAGCCAGTCGCGAGTACGAGTACACCCTGTGTTCCGCCAGGGGACAGAGGGCAGAACAAGTGCTGACCGACGCCCGCAAGGTCAAGACCCGCTCTGTCATGGACGGCCTGGGCCGGGCAATACTCGAGGAACGGGACCACATCGACAGCAATGATCCGCAAGCAATGTGCATGATCCATACAGCGCAATACAACGCCTGGAACAATGTGCAATACGAAACGGATTACGACTGGTTCGACAACCAGCAACTGTTCGCTATGCGAAACACCTACACCTACGACGACTGGAACCAGCAATCTGTCATTGCCTCGGATCACGGCATGCAGACACACCAGTACCACGACCCCATCGGCAGTAAAGAACATAACGGTCCTGTTCAGAAGACGTGGGTGCAAAGCGGTGACGCAGAACCCCTGATCAGTGGTCGTAGCGAGACCTGGCTGAATATGTTCGGCAAGCCAGCCAGGATCAAGAGCCAGAACGCAGCAGGAAAAGATCTGGGCTCACAAACCTTTCTCTACGACGGAATGGGACGCTGCACGGAACAGACCGACGCGTCAGACCACAAAACGCAGTTCAGTTATGACGCCTGGTCGCGCATGGTCAGCACACGCTTGCCCGATAGCAGCGAGGCACATCGTGAATATGAACCGTTCAGCACCACCGAGCTGCCGACCAGCCTGAACGTGATTCATCCGGACGGTATTACCAAAACCCTGACAGGCCAACAGAAGTTCGACGGGCTCGGGCGTCTGACACTGGCCCAGGCAGGGCAACGTATCGAGCATTACGAGTATGAGGACGGTCACCGGCAGATCAAAACCCGCAAAACGGCCAAGGGTGATGACATTAGCTACACCTACAACCTGGCACTCACCGATCAGATCGTCTCCAGTGTCTCCAGTACTGCACCGGATGACGCTTCCCGTTTCGAGTATGACAACGTCAGTGCCCGCCTGATCTCTGCCACCAATAAGCAGAGCAAGCGCACTTACGCTTATGACGCGCATAACCAGCTAACCAAAGAGACCTGGGAAGATCTGCAAGGCCGGACCTGGCAAACCCTGCATCGGACATCCTTGCAGGGCCGTGCGATGTATCGCACCGATGTCGAACAAAAAGCCGTCAAAAACCCGGTTAAAGGTGTAGTCAAAGGCCGGAGCAAAGGCGGCGTCAAAAACAGTGTCAAAGGCGTTGAAACGATTTACCGGTATGACACCTTCGGCCGACTCGAAAGTGCCGTTCAGGGCAACGTGGAGGTGACCACCCGTTATGACACACTGGGTCAGCCCTGCGAGATGACGACCCATGACACAGTAGCCGGAACCAGCCTGGTAAACCGTATTGAATATGACGACCAGGGACAGGAAGTTCTCAGAACGCAGAATGCCGGCAATCACCCTGTACGTACGCTGACACAGCAATGGCAACCCGACGGGCTCATGCAAAGCCGTCATTTGCAGGAAGCGGGCAACCCGCTGCTGCTGGAAGAGTTCAAGTATGACGCTCGAGGTCGTCTGAGCGGCGTCACCTATTCAGGCAGTAACCGGCCAGTGCACGCATCCGGCAAAGCGATCATCAACCAGACGTTCATCTTCGACGAGCTGGACAACATGACCCTGACCGCTACCAGATTTGACGACGTCAGCAATGAGGCCGGCTTCAGCACTGAGAAGGCCATTTTCCGCTATGGCAAAGAGGGTGACCCCGACTCCAGGGACCGATGCCAGTTACTCGGCATCACCTACCTGCCTCCACGGGACACACCGGACCCGACGTTCAGCTATGACGCCAACGGCAATCAGTCCGCTGACGAGCATGGCAACCTGTTGTACTACGACAGTGAAAGCCGCCTTGTACGGGTGCACAAAGCGACAGGTGAGCCGATCAACACATACGCTTACGACAGCAATGATCATCTGGCCACCACCCGCAATGGCAGTGACAGCGAAATACTGCGTTTTTATCAGGGCCAGCAGTTGAGCAGCACGGTGCAGGAGGACCGACGTACTCAGTTTCTGCACATTGACGAGCAACCCATAGGCCAGCAGACCATCGGAGAACCTGCCGAAACCCTGCTGTTGCTGACGGATGCGAACCAGAGCGTTATTGGTGAGTTCCAGCAGGACACGTTGCGAACAGCTGTCTACAGCGCCTACGGAGAACGCCACAGCGATGACGCGCTGCTCAGCGTCGCTGGGTTCAACGGCGAGGTATGCGAAAAAGACACGGGCTGGTACCTGCTGGGCAACGGCTACAGAGCCTACAACCCCGGCATGATGCGTTTTCACAGCCCCGATTCCTTGAGCCCCTTTGGTGCAGGCGGGGTCAACCCCTATACCTATTGCCTGGGCAACCCCATTGCCTGGCGCGACCCCACCGGGCATGACGCCAGCTCCCAGAGCGGCAGGCTGCGACGGCCCGATGAGAATGCGATACCGGCAGAGATGCGGGGGGACCTGGGCCTATGGACCTGGGTCTCGCTCGCGGCTGGCGTAGTGTTCACGCTACTCAGTTACTACGCGACAGCTACCACGTTTGGAATAGCCACCCCCGTCACGGGCCCTGTAGCATTTCTAGGCTTATCGATGACCTCATGGGCGGGCGCCAACATTACGGCCGCAGTGTTGGCGACAGGGACCCTTATCAGTGCTGCATCAACGGCTGTCGGTACTTATGGTGCGGCGACGGGAAACACCAAAGCCATGCAAGCAGGGCAATACCTCGCCTATATCGGGGCCGCTGTAGAGATCAGTGGGGGGATATTGAGACATACGCTTAAAAGAGCGGTCCATGCTGCGGTCCACGTTGGGGACAATGCAACTAAGCCGGTATCGACGGGCAGACTATTCAGGTTTTTGAACAGGTCGAAGTCCACGTCTGAGGATGGGGCTGCTCCAACGAATCCAGCGAATTCAGGCGCAGGTAACTTAGCAGAGGATAAGTTGATTCCAATAGAGGCCGGAAAGTCAAAGCCTGTGCCACCGCGACCCAACCCGCGGCCAATGACAGGCCCTTACGCCAGGCGCAACCAGCAATCGGTAACTAATGAAGCATCATCCAGCGGCCCTTCACGGCTGGCACAAAGGACGGCTTTTACAAAACGGCTTGGCGAATTAGGACAGAACGTATACCTGGTTTCATACATGATTCGCAGGTGAGAGAACCGAACTTCCCGCCGCCGATAAAAAGCCCATCGCTGTCGGCGGCATTTCAGTCAACGCCTCTATTTCCATACCGTTACATTTGCCCTTCGGATTCTCTGCCCGAACAGACAAGCACAGCCCCATGAAAAATCCGGAACAACGTAAAAACTCAAGATTTTAAATGTATGACACTAATTTAGGAAATATCCTACACCTCCCGCCACTAACCAAAGCCCGCCAGAGACTTCGCAACTAACGCACCTACTGTAAACTCCCGTCCCGTCATGACGCACAACACAAACTGTCTATCAAGACACCATAAATAGTTACATTTCCATTCTTGTGACTTTAATACTTATAAGGTTTTTATCGTGAATAAAATGCTATCCGTACTAGGCCTTGCTCTGGCGACCACACTGACCGGCACTGCCGCATCCGCCAACTCCGGCACCATCCGTTTCGAAGGCAAGATAACCTCCACCACCTGCCCTATCGAAGTGGTCAATCCGGGCGATGGCTCTACCGGCAACCTGGTTAACATGGGCTCTATCGAGGCCAGCCGCTTCACCGGCATCGGTGACGAACTGTCTGGCAAGAGCTTTGCCCTGCGCGTCAATGACAACGGCAACTGCGGCCTGTCGGGTGGCAGCTTGAATGCGGCCAGAGTCACCTTCATCGGTGACGCGGACAGCAGCGGCGACTACTTCGGCGTCACCTCTACTGCCGACGGGGCAAAGGGCGTTGCGATTGTCATCAAGGACCAGACCGGGGTCTCGATCAAACCAGGCGACACGTCGGCGCCTTACACACTGCTCGACGGCGGTGTCACCGACATGGTGTTCAACGCCTACTACCGTTCGACAGCAGCTACCGTTCAAGCCGGTGCTGCCTCGGCGGATGTCCAGTTTGTTGTCGCGATTAACTGATACATCGACCCACTCGCTCACTGTGTAAGGATCGATAGTCTTTTCACGTGAAGCATCTTCAATACGTTCAGGTCCGTTTCGGATCTGAACGTACAAGGTAACTTTTCATGATGTGCCAACAGTCTTTTAAAAGACCTGCCCTCGCGGGGTGCACGATATTATTCATGTGCGCAGCTTATATACCTGCCAGCCAGGCAGCACTGACCGTCAACGCAACGCGCATAGTATTCGATGGCGACAAGCGCAGTACGTCGGTGGTCATATCCAATCCAAGTGATCGGCCGTTCGCGGTACAGACCTGGGTAAATACGGAGGCAGACGACACTGTCACCGTCGTTCCATTCGCACCTTCGCCGCCACTTTTTCGCCTTAATCCGGGCAAGGAACAACACGTACAGATCAATGGCCTGCCCCAAGACCTGCCCTCCGATCGTGAATCATTGTTCTACTTCAACGTGCAGGAAATACCTCAGGCCAACTCTTCGCAAGGCAATGTGCTGAATATTGCCCTGCGTACCCGTATCAAACTGTTTTATCGCCCGGTTCTGCTGACTGACAACCCCACTGCCCGCCTCAAGGACCTGCAATGGTCGGTCCGGCAGATTGCCGGCAAGGCAGAGCTGACCGCCATGAATCCGACGCCCTTTCATGTGTCGTTCATTCGCCTCGACGTCTCCGGTGATGGCAGGACTGAAAAGGTCAGTGAAGTCGCCATGCTTGGCCCGTTCAGCTCTCGCCATTACAAGCTCAACGAAACGAAAGCGATACCGGGCCTTCAGGTGGTGTTTGCCGCGATCAACGATTACGGCGGCTACAGCCAGCCGCTGACAGCTACGGCCACGCTGACTGACTGAAACAGCGCAGACCCGCTTCATCCCAGGACATTGAACATGACCCTATTACCCGATTCCGGGCTCATACCAGTGCGCCTGCGCTTTATGCAGGTGCTGATTGTGTGCGGCAGCGTTACCGTTGTGCTGGAGCCGACCAGAGCGGCAACCGCCGTCAATTTCCAGCCTGGCTTCCTGCGTCAGGGCCAGGACTATGACAGTGCGGCCGCGGCCAGCGTGCTGAACCAGTTGTCAGCTGTCGAGAGCCTCGGGCCAGGCGAGCATTGGGTAGAAATCCACGTCAATATGCGCTATTTCGGCCAACGTCAGATCCGTTTCGATGCCGACCCACAAGGCAACGGCCTGCTGCCCTGCCTGTCACCGGAGTTGCTGGAGCAGATCGGCGTACGTCTCGGCAGTCTGGCCGACCCGGCCTTGTTGCAAGTCGCCTGTGTCGCGCTGGGGCAACTGATTCCGGACGCCAGGGTCGTACTGGACGGCGGCAGACTGCAACTGTCGATCTCTATACCGCAGATCGCCATGCGCCGCGATGCCAACGGGCGAGTGGACCCGGCGCTTTGGGATTACGGCATCAACGCCGCCTTCATCAATTACCAGACCTCGGTGCAACAGACGACCCACAGGGAGACAGGCACCAGCAGCAACGCAGACCTGTACCTCAACACCGGTATCAACCTGGGATCATGGCGATTGCGCAGCAATCAAAGCGTGCGTCAGGATGCGCGGGGACATCGCGAGTGGACCAGAGCCTATGCTTATGCACAGCGCGACCTGCCTGGCACGCACGCTAACCTGACCCTGGGTGAAACCTACACCGGCGGCGATGTCTTCCGGAGCGTGCCGATCAAGGGCGGGTTGATCAAAACCGATCAGGAGATGCTCCCCGATTCCCTGCAGGGTTACGCACCGGTGATTCGTGGCGTTGCGCAAAGCAGGGCCAAACTGGAAGTGCTGCGCAACGGATACCCGATCTACTCCACATATGTCAGTGCCGGCCCCTATGAAATAGATGACCTGAACACGGCGGGCAGCGGCGAACTGGAGATCGTGCTGACCGAGGCCGATGGTCAGGTCCGGCGCTTTACCCAACCTTACTCGACCATGAGTAACCTGTTGCGCGAAGGCGTCTGGAAATACAGCGCCGCCCTGGGCCGCTTCAACGGTGCCTACGCCACCGAGCATCCGTGGCTGTGGCAAGGCACGCTGGCCGTTGGAACAGGCTGGAACTCGACACTTTATGGCGGACTTATAACCAGCGACTTCTACCACGCCGCTGCACTGGGCGTGTCACGGGACATGGGCACGCTGGGGGCGATGGCGTTCGATGTGACCCGGTCACGCGCCAGCATCGACCAACCCGGTCAGTCCAGCGTGCAAGGCATGAGTTACGCCATCAAGTATGGCAAGGCGTTCACTACCCAGACCAATCTGCGCTTCGCAGGTTATCGCTACTCCACCGAAGGCTATCGGGATTTCGACGAAGCCGTCAGTCAGCGCAGCAACGACGCTACGTTCACAGGCAGCCGCCGGAGCCGCCTGGAAGCTTCGGTTCATCAGAGAATCGGCTTACGCAGCAGCGTTGGTCTGACGCTGTCGCAACAGGATTACTGGGGCAGCGATATCGAACAGCGACAATTTCAATTCAATTTCAACACCCATCGTGCCGGGATCACCTATAACTTCTACGCCTCACAGTCACTGAGCGCAGCCAGTAGTAGCCGCGGCAACGACCGGCAGTTCGGCCTGAGCATCTCGATGCCCCTCGACACCGGCCATTCGAGCAATGCCACATTCGACCTGCAAAGCAGCGCCAATCGCCACAGTCAACGAGGCAGCCTGAGCGGCAGCCTCTATGAAAACCGCGTCAACTATCACGCCAGTCTGAGCAACGATGACGGCAAGCAGCAAAGTGCAGGCCTCGCGGCCGGCTATCAGGCGCCCTTCGCCAGCCTCGGCGCCGGTGTGACCCAAGGCAATGATTATCGAAGTGCATCAGTCAACGCCAGTGGTGCCTTGTTGCTGCATGCGGATGGCATCGAGTTCGGCCCGAATCTGGGCGACACCATCGCCCTGATCGAAGTACCCGATACACCCGGCGTTGGCATACAGAACGCTACCGGTGTCAGGACCAATAGTCGCGGCTACGCATTGATGCCCTATCTGCGTCCCTACCGCCATAACCCGATCACCTTGCAAACCGACCGACTGGGGCCCGAGGTGGAAATCGATAACGCCAGTACTCAAGTAGTACCTGCCAGGGGTGCCGTGATCAAGACTACTTTCGCTGCGCGCACGGTGACACGCCTGATCATCAATGCAACCACTGACGGTGGCAAACCGTTGCCATTCGGTGCCCAGGTGAGCGATGCGCAGGGCAACATTCTGGGCATCGCAGGTCAGGGCGGGCAGATTTTGCTGTCCACCGGCATGCAGGCACAAACCCTCGATGTCCGCTGGGGTGAGAAAAGCGACCCTCAGTGTCATCTGCACATAGACCCCGCCGGCATGCCTCTGGCCAAGGGCTACCGAATGCAAGACATGACGTGTGCCCAGTGACATCAGGTCTGAGCCATCCGCGACATTGTTATTTCAGGAATCCCCCCATGAACTCTGCATTGAACGCCCTGCTCCCCAGTCTGATCCTGTTGGGGACCAGCTATAGTGCTGCGGCTTATTCCGACCTACCGGATGACATACCGAGCAACGATTGCTATTGGATTTCCCCACCGGGAATAAAAGATTACCGGCGCGACATCGGCACGCTCTACGTCCCGAAAGACGCCGCAGTGGGCACCTTTATCGGCAGCATCGATATGCTTCACACCACGCCAGACAAGGCAGGTCTGGAGGCGGCCTGCAGAAATGACGGCACGGCTCTTCTGGAATTCAATGCAACGGCTACGGTTCCGATATTTCCTGGCACGCTGGAGCCGATAAACGGGGAAGACCTCACAGGCAAGATACTGCAAACCAATATTCCGGGCGTCGGAGTGCGGATAAGACTGGGGTATCCGTATGACAGGAACTGCAGCAATTGCTTCACGCCTGTAGGAGGAAGCGCCTCCGTTCCGTTCATCGGCCTCAACGACCACCAGAAAATGCTCACGAGCCTGCCTTTCGTTCATTTGAACAACTATGTAACGCTGGTCAAGACCGGACCGATCCCCTCCGGACCCAATGTGCTCAATGGCAGTGAACTGTTCTCCGGAAGCGTGACAACGCTTGGCAGGATCATGAAGTACGGGCTAACCGGCACGATACTTCAGGCACAGTGCAGCGTTGGTGCAGATCCGGTCAGTGCCGACCCGGTGCAGTTGGGTGAGTGGGACAGCGCGGACTTCACCGGTCCCGGCTTCACCACACCGGCAGTGCCCTTCAGTATTGCGTTGAGTAACTGCGAGACCTACATGGACGCAGGCTTCGTGGCAACGGCGCATATCCAGCTCGATGGTGTCGAAGGCTCGGTTCCCGAGGGCCCTGTCGGCAGCGGGGTTTTCACCCTGACCAGCGACTCGGACGCCAAGGGCATGGGGATTCAGATTCTCAAAGGTGATGGAGTCACGCCCATGGAGCTGCAGACCGAAGTGCCAATGATGGTAATCACACCCGGTAACGTTGTGCTGAACTTTTACGCCCGTTTCTATCAGACACAGGCCAGCAGCGCGATCCGGCCGGGCAAGGCCAAAGGGGCCCTCAGCTTCACGATGACCTACAAGTAGCAATGCGCCGTGGACTGCCAACCTGGCGGTCCATGACCTCCTCAGGGGTACAACGTTGGTCTGAGCGAAGGGAAAGACTGCCAGGAGAGCGTCTGGTCGAAACTCACACGCACCCGGACATCCAGCTGAGTGCCGAGATTAAATGCCTTCAAATCCGTTTTGCTGATAACACCGGCGTCGATTCTATCGTCCACCCGCGGCACCGGGTATTCATCCAGAACGTTCACGATCAACAACTCATTATCAGCACCGCTGACACCACGCACATCAATGGTGACGAACTGGTCAGTGCCCATGAATGACCAACTGTCGAGCGTGAACCTTGCGTAGCCTCCCTCGGCAATGTCTTGCAGGCTCAGAATCGTCCCGGAGACCTTGTCACACTGCACGACTGGAAAGCCTGTCATCCCCGGAATACGCAGAGTCAGAGTATGCTGGTCCGAACGATAAGGTGGTTCGGCGCTATTTTCGAACACCTCGTAGTACACCGGGATCGCCTTGCCGAAATGCTGGGCAATCTGTGTGGAAGGAATGTTGAACAGTCTCGAGTCTGCTACCTCCGTAAGAAAGGAACCCACACTGCCGGGCTCGGCCCATTGGACGCGGACGGTGTCACCGGGAGCAATCACGGCATTCTCGGGTATCGATACCACTGCGCCCCCATAAGCATCTACCGGATCGAGGGTACTGGCGTATGCCGAGCCTGAGGCCTTCTGAACCAGCGGGGGTGGCAGCACACGCTGTACTGGCTGAGCGCACACCAGCAGCGAAACAGCCAGCGCCCGGGGCCCGCTATTCCCCGAGCGATCCTTCAGCCTGTAGGACACGTAACGAATGCCATCGCCGCTCTCGAGAACCAGTTGCCTGTCGAAGGCAATATTAATCGCGCTTCCGATATCGGACTCTTCAAGCGTCAGGGTTCCGGTGCGCTCCGATCCCGTCGGCGTACTGCTCCAGTACCAGATAACGAGATCCCCGGGGTTCGGCAAAAAATACGCGGGCACTTCGGCCAGCACGGTGTCGCCATGAGAGTCCAGCCAGGCCGAGGTAAGACCATCCCTGATGATTTCTTCCGGAAAAATCAGCGCCCCTTCGTCTGCGAATACCGGTGCCGTTTTATCAATGACAAAGGCCAGTGTTTCGGATTCAGTCTGCACCTGGTTCGCGGTCTCGACGCTATAACGGAGTTGATGCCGGCCTTCGCCAAGGCGTTGCTGCTCGATCATGATGAACAGATCGACAGGCTGTACAGGTTCGGTCCAGACCTTCTCGTCCAGCAGCACGTCATTCCAGTACACGCGCAGATGCTCAGGGTTGCTTGGGGTGGGCTCGGAGTTTTGCCACATGGGAAAATCGACCCGCAACGGCGCGAGCCAGGCACTGCTGGGAAGCAGATTGGGCTCACCGCCGGGTACGTCAGGGAGGAGTTCGGCGATCAAGGGCGGCGCAAGCAGCACGCTCTTGCGCCATGAAGCCGGCCGAAAAAGGATTCTGATCCGTTCGATCCACGTTGAAATGACAGACATTAGCCGGGCCTCCAGCACGAGAAAGAGGTGGCCGACCCGTTTGCCGACCGCCATGCCCGTCAGTTAACACCCAGTTTTTTTCTGCGGATACTGGCACAAGTGATAGGACCGTTGGCGCATCAGCGCCATCGATCAAGCATCAGCCTCCCGCTTCGCTGTCGCTACCAGCTGTAACGCAAGCCTGCACTGGCGCCCCACGGCTGCTCGATGGCATCGCCATTGCTGTAATCGAAATCAGCATGCAACTGCAGGTTGTCAGACAGCGACACCGAAACGCCCGCACCCAATTCGCCACGGGAACCAGAGAGGTCGTTATTGAAGACGTTGTCGTTGACCTTGACCTCGTTCCTGTTGACGAATTCCTGGGCCACGGCAACCCGCACGTAAGGTTGCAGCGTACGTCCCTGGCCCAGATCGAAACTGCGCCCCGCCGTCGTACCGACCTTGCCGAGCAGCGACCGGCTGCGGTCACCTTCAGTATGCATACCGTTATCCAGGGCATAGTCCTTGCCCTGAACGACCAGGCCCGTCAGTTGGGTGTAGGGTTCAAGAAAATAACCGTTGTTCAGTTTGATGTGCCGACCCAGCTCCAGTGACGCGCCAACCCCCAGATTGTCGTAGTTGCCGCGCGTGCGGGAACCATCGCTGAGATTGACTCTGGCCTTGTTTTTGAACTGATTGAGTTTGATCACGCCATCGACGTAGTAGCCGCTCTCGCTGTCCAGCCAGGTGCTGTAAGCGCCCAGCGAGTAGCTGTCGACCTTGCCACTGGCACCGTGATCCAGACTAAGGTCGGACGAGCTTTGCCCGATCATGACACCCGCCAGCCATTGCCCCGGCCCCACAGGCAGCTTGCCATCTGCGCCAAGAGCAACACCGCTCTGAACCTGCTGATATCCGAAGCCCGAGGCGTCGGTGACATTGAATTTGTTGCCGTAGGTACGCATCCAGCCACCGGAACGGGCCTGGTCCATGCGCAACTCACCCATGCGCGAACGTAACGTGCTCAACTCTCCATACCAGACAGTCGGTGCGGTATTGAACAACGCCATGACAGTCTGTGCGCCCGGGCTGATGGTTCGGGTGGCGGTGTCCAGATACCAGTCGTTTGCGCCATGCTTGATCAGGTCATAGGACCATGCCCCCAGATCCACGGCGCCGCCTGCCAGGGAAAAACTGGCATCGCCGGCTGCGGCATGTACTACGTGCAGAGAGGTGTCACTGAGAGGATCGGTACCGGTGCTGCCGATAAGCAAGGAATGGCTGCCGGTTGCATTGCCGGTGATATCCAGAAAGTCTGTGGCCGCGCCGCCGAAATCCACGTCCATCATGAACGTGCCGCTCCCTGACAGGCTTGCAAGTGACAAGGTGTAAAACGAGGCCGCGTCACCAAACCTGACCGACCCGCCATTCATGGACACGTTACCCACCTGGCTGTTTTCGACCATCGTCCACTGCCCCCCGCTGGCGAGCGAAAAACTGGCGACGTTCTGCAGACGTCCGGTCAGGGTTGCATTGTTTTGTAATACCAGACCGGCATTACTGCCTGCGTCAGCGGATATGTCGCCCAGCAATTGACTGTTGTCGACGGTCATATTGGCTGTAGAACCGTTGATCAGCTCCAGTATCTTGCCGTTGCCGCCGGTCAGCGTGGAGCCATTTTTGACGAAAATAGTGGCAGTGGCAGGCGCCCCGGTGGGCGTTCCGACAATCAGTGCCGAATCCGTGACACCTTCAACCCGGGTCCCTTCCAGGGTCAATAGATTGCTTGAGGGCACGCCGGGGTCGGCACGCATACGGATGCCATATTGCTGCCCGGTGATGGTACTGTCGGACGCCTTCACAGTGGAGTCAAACATCTCCACGCCCCTGCCGTTGGTGCCCGTGGCCGTTACTGCGCTGTGCTCCAGTGTCAGATTGGCGAGCGAGCCGGCATTCACGCCACGATTGGTTGCCGTGATCGTGCTGCCGATAACCGTTGCCGTGGAGCCAACCATTTGCGCAGTGTTATTGCCCATCCCCATACCATCCGCGCCACCCGTCAGCTGGCTTCCGGTAATCAAGGCATTTGCCCCGGTCAACGAGACTGCTGTGCCGGTAGCCGCGCTGACCTGACTGCCATTGAGTGTCAGCTGCGCGCCGGTGACTGTAGATATTTGCAGGGTGGTCGCGCCATTGGCGGTCAGCACCCCATTGCTGCCCACCCGATAGCTGTCCAGCGGGGTCGTGGCATCAATGGTCGCGGGGCCATTGACAGAGGTTTGCGCAAAGACAGGACTGCTGGACAGGAAGGGGGAGAGAAACGCCATGATCTTTAGTGTTCGTGAGAGCGGAAGCAGCGCGAATGGAGCATTCATTATGGTGTATTACCTGAATGAAACGGCGTTGAACCCCGTGGTCCTTGCCCGAACTCGGCCACGAGAAAGAGGCCGGAAGGTTACGGGGATCAAACTGAATGCTCTGTAGGACGTTTCCTATGTAAATGTAGGGAGGTTCTGGTATTGAGGCTCTGCCAGTCGTTAATTTACGGGGAGGTACCGGTAAGCGTAGGCAAAATGCCCCCATACGCACAGCTTCATTAAACTGTTTGGGAGCAACCTGGACCGGCGCAATAACTGAAAACACGGCGCGCAGAGGATCGCAGGCACCTTCTGCCTGTGATCCGTCTTTAAAGCTCCCTACACGATAGGACACGCTCCATTTGCCCAGTACATACCCACCTTGGCAGTGGTTTCCAGTGAGGTAATGGTGGAGCCCTTCAGAGTGAACGAATACTTGATCTTCCCGCGCGCATCTATGCCATGACCAGCAGGGTCATAAGTGGGCAGAAGGTGTGTCGCGTATGGCGTGACCAGCCAAGTAAAGCCCGTGACTGGATAATCGTCCCCCAACACAATATCTTCGGTCTTTTCGGCACCTGAAATAGGCGTATCGTCATTTGGATCCGGCGGAAAAGCGTTCCAGTACAGAGTGACGGTATCGCCTGTCGCCAGATAGTTCGAAAGATCAGGAACGGCCACCCGCACACCGGGCTCTCCTGAGGATGGATTGGCAGGATCCTTATAGAGCGAGGTGCAATTCAGCCAGCCGCCTGAACTGGTACCTTCAAAGACCGGGGCATCGGGAGTGATGACCACAGCACTCACGTCGACCCGCGTATCCGGCGATTGTTGCGTATTCTCTGAGTCGGCGGCACGAATGCTGTAATGAACCGGCAAATCAGGGCGATTACCTTCAAATTCGATATAACTCCAGGGTATTTTGACCTCGCGCTCGTCTCCGGCCGCATCAGTGTCTGCCACGGTGTATTGCACCTCAGGCACATGGCTCGCGCCCCAGTAGAAATCTACAACTTCGCCCGCTAGAAGCGGGTCATAAAGTTTGAATCTGACACTGGCATCCTTCTTATCGTCCTGCGGCGTCAGGACATTCAGCGCGTTGGAAACTTCGCCGTAGACCTCGACCGGTAACAACTGATCGTTGACCGGATCAGGCCAGTCAGGATCAGGATCAGGAACGGGATAAGGCCCGATAGTGGAGAAATTGACATTGACACTGATGCTTTTCACTGCGGACGGAACAACGCCACGCAGGACTCGATAACTCACTGTAGTCGGCTGATCACCGCCAGTCGCTTGATCGTACTGATCACGCAACACCGTGTCAGGAACCCTGACCGAAAACGGAAATTGCGGGACCTCTCCCATGTACTCAGGCCACAGTACTGCTGTACCCCAAGTGACCTCGATACGATCGGTAGGCTTCCAGTTATCGAACGACTCGATCAGCACCTCGACGCCCATTCGTGCGTCAGGCAGGTTGATCAGATTATCCATAGGCAACGCCAGTGGCACCACCGGGTCCTTCAGATTGTCGGGCAGCAAACCCAATGCTACGTCAATACGCGTATAAGCAGACAGACGGCTGCGGTTAGTGGCCTTGTCAAAGAGGAAATAGGCGACGTAATAGGCCTCGTCCGTTGACCCTTCGATTGCCGAGACGGGAAATGTCACCGTGTTATTCGTCGCGTTGTCTACGCTGACAAATCCGATCGGGCTCGGAAGCCCAACCGGATCCACGGGTAAAACTCCGTTAACCCAATAAAAGGCTACTTTGTCGCCGGCCTGCCAGTCGCCATAGTCAGGCAGTGTACCGACCAGACCGCCCGGGTTGTTGTCGAGGAATTCCTGTGTCAACTGGGCAGTTGCCAGAACCATCGAACCAGGCTCTGACTGCCCGCCGGGCGGCGTGGTATCGACGATCAGCTTGAGCAGCGGGCTGATAGTCTCCTGGTCGTTCGGCTGCCTGATCCGATAGCGAAGACTATAAACACCGTCTGCCGGTTTGGGGAATCCAGGCGAAAGGGCGGTCAGCGGAATGTTGATCGTCTTTGGAAAGGTGCCAACGGCCACTGGCGCAGTGACCTTATCTGTGAACACTTCCACGAATCCGTCGTCAGCCGGTACTTCACCCACTGCCCAATCGATGAAAAAGGTATCGGATTCGTTATCGCCAGTGACCAACTGCGCCCACTGGGCGAGAGTAACGTCAAGCGATGCACCGAGCAAAACGTCCTTGTTCAACGTCCCGTCCGTCGGGTCCACGATGTTGGCCACTTGCGCCACTGCGAGCTCTGCCTTGAGGTCCATACCGCGCTGACTGCGCGCCAGCCGGTACGCGATGCGCGCCGTCTTGCTTTGTTCAGGTGTCAGTATTGTTTTCGAACCGACCATAATGAGCACTCCTTTGCTACCGATTGCCGCCCCCTCCCTTCACAGGAGCCCTGCGGCGGATTTATGGGTGAAAAGCTCTCTCAGTGAGCGCTTTTCTTCAGACCACAGGCCATCCGGGCCTATGCTCCAGCTGATTAAACGGCAGTTACCGGAGACGGGATACTGTCAGAACTAGCAGTAGCAGGGCTGAGCCGGAAAGCACGTTCGACAGCTTTTGTATCAGGCTGGATACATTTCTGAAATGCCCCCGACATTCGATCACGTCACCCTTCCGCCGCAACTCCCGGCGAAGTAGCATGAGGAGCAGCGTTGATCTTCAACAGCGGCCAGACAACGGCGGCACACGCAGGCGACAGACGCACTATGCAAGCACTTCACGATAACCCCCTGGATGCCACATCGACCGAACAACGCTGGAGCGTTCGCGCGCTGATTGTCGATGACGATGTGGCCATTCGCGAACTGCTCTGCGATTACCTGACGCGCTTCAATATCAACGCTCGTGGCGTCACCGACGGCACGCAGATGCGTCAGGCATTGACCGATGAAACCTTCGACGTGGTGGTGCTCGACCTGATGCTGCCCGGTGAAGACGGCCTGTCGCTGTGCCGCTGGCTGCGCAGCACCTCGGACATCCCGATTCTGATGCTGACCGCACGCTGCGAACCGACTGACCGGATCATTGGTCTGGAACTGGGTGCCGACGATTACATGGCCAAGCCGTTCGAGCCGCGCGAGCTGGTCGCGCGTATTCAGACCATACTGCGCCGGGTACGCGACGAACGCAGCGATCAGCGCACCACCATTCGCTTTGACGCCTGGCGGCTGAACAGCGTGCTGCGTCAATTGACAGCCGCCGACGGTCTGGTGGTGCCGCTGTCCAACGCCGAGTTCCGTCTGCTGCGCGTATTTCTCGAACGGCCGCACCGGGTGCTGAGCCGTGAACAGTTGCTGGACGCCGCCCGAGGCCGATCGATCGAAGCGTTCGACCGCAGCATCGATTTGCTGGTCTCGCGTTTGCGTCAGAAGCTCGGCGACGATCCAAAGAACCCGCAGTTGATCAAGACTGTGCGCGGTGAAGGCTATTTGTTCGATGCCAGGGAGCTGGGTTGATCCGCCGGTTCGACACGCTGTTTGCGCGCCTTTTCGGGGGCGCACTGCTGGCTATTCTGCTGGCGCATTTACTGGCTTTCATCTGGTTCACCCAATACGGCATGCGCCCTCCACCTGATGACCGCCCCGACGCGCAGCATTCGCAGGATGATCAAGGGCGACGTCATCGACCGCCACCGGGTGGCCCGCTGGTGCTGCTGTTCTTTCAGTTCGTCACCCTCATTGTTGCCGCATGGTATGGCGCCAAGGCACTGAGCCGCCCGGTACAGCGCCTGAGCGAGGCCGCCGAGCGCCTCAGTGAAGACCTGGACAGCCCGCCCCTTGAAATAAGCGGCCCGCAGGAAGCACGCCAGGCCGCGCAGACCTTCAACCTCATGCAGCGCAAGATCCGCGAACAGATGCAGCAGCGCGGGCGCATGCTGGCTGCGGTATCCCATGACCTGCGCACGCCCCTTTCGCGGCTCAAGCTGCGTGTTGAACAGATCGAAGAGCCAAGGCTGCATGGCCAGATGACACAGGACCTCAACGACATGATCAGCATGCTCGACGCCACGCTTGCCTACCTCAATGAACATCGGCGCAGCGAAGCGTTGCAGCAGTTCGACCTGCAGGCGCTGATCGAATCCCAGGCCGAGAATGCGCAGGACAATGGCGATGATGTGCAGTACCAAGGCCAGTGCAAGCCGCTCAGAACACAACCGATGGCACTGCGCTCGTGCCTGCAGAACCTGGTCGACAACGCGCTTCGCTATGCCGGTAGCGTCCATATCGTGATCGAGGACAGCGCCGAACGTGTACGCGTATCGGTCGTTGATCACGGACCGGGCATTGCCCCTGAATTTCACGAAGCGGTGTTTGAGCCGTTCTATCGCCTGGAAGGTTCGCGCAACCGCAACTCCGGCGGTATCGGCATGGGCATGAGCATCGCCCGTGAAGCTGCGCGAAGAATCGGCGGCGAGCTGACGCTTGCGCAAACACCGGGTGGCGGCCTGACCGCGATACTGAATCTGCCGCGCCTCTGACACATTCTGTATCACACCGCGTACAAAGCTTAAATCTCCAGGACAACTGACGCCCCGAGGCTGCAAAAGCCGGTACACCGCTACCGGACACATTTATCTCAGGGGAGTGAGACTCATGATCAACGGGATCAGCAGCAGCTTTTCCAGCTACACCAGCTCGACCAGTGCCACCGCCAGCACCAACAGCAAGAAGTTTCAGGAAGAGTTGCTGGCAAAACTGGACACCGATGGCGACGGCAGCATCGGCAAGGATGAGCTGAGCTCGGCCTTGTCGTCGAACAGCAAGGACGGCATTACTGTCAGCCTGAGCAAGGCGTTCAGCGATCTGGACAGCAATGACGACGACAGCCTGGATGCCGATGAACTGGGCGCCATGACGCCGCCACCGCCGCCGCCCATGCAGTCGGTCGATGAGCAGGCAGAAGACCTGCTCGGCTCGCTGGACAGCGATGGCGATGGCGCGATCAGCAGCGACGAGCTGACCACCGGCCTGAGCAATGCGGGCAGCACAGCGAACAGCAACCAGGTGTTCGATGCACTGGACACTGACGAAGACGGCACAGTCAGCCTTGAAGAGCTGGTCGCCGGTATGCAACCGCAACAGCCTCCTGCCGGTATGCCGCCTGCGCAAATGAGCACCTCCGGCAGCACTGACGGCGCCAGCCTGTTCAGTACCCTCGACAGCGATAGCAACGACAGTATCAGCACCTCCGAGTTGTCGGCCGCGTTGAAACAGAGTGACAACACCATTGATCAGGGCAACACCAACCAGATTGCCACTCAGGCCTTGAACAAGATGATCGCCGCACTCAGCGAAAAATATGACACCCAGAGCAGTAAGCCAGTCGGTAAGTACCTGAACACCGCTGCGTAAAGCGAGGCTCCGCCGCCCGTCCTGGTGCGGCGGAAACTTTCGCCGTCAGCGGCTGCTGCGGGCACGCTCGCTGCCGACCCAGTCGGTCAGCAGGCTATAGGCTACCGCCAGCAGGGTCGGGCCGATGAACAGGCCGATGAAGCCGAACGCCAGCAATCCGCCGAACACACCCAACAAGACAATCACCAGCGGCAGATTGCCGCCCCTGCTGATCAGGTATGGCTTGAGCACGTTGTCCACGCCACTGATGACGAACATGCCCCAGATGCCCAGAAATATCGCCATGCCGTACTCGCCCTGCCAGACCAGCCAAGCAGTGGCAGGCAGCCAGACCAGCGGCGGGCCCATCGGGATCAGACTGAACAGGAAAGTAAGAATACCCAGTACCAGCGCGCCGGGAATGCCCGCGATCAGAAAGCCGATCAGCGCCAGCAATGCCTGTGCCGCCGCCGTGCCTATCACCCCGTTGACCACTCGTTGTACCGTACCGGCCACCAGGTCCAGATAGTACTGGGCACGATCACCGATCAGACGCTCAAGCAGGCTGAGCACGAAGGCCGCCAGACGCGGGCCATCGCGGTAGAAAAAGAACGCGAAGACGATGCTCAGGGTCAGCTCAAGGATGCCGCCACCTATCTGTGCACTGCGCGCCAGCAGCCAGTTGCCGACCTCCCCCAGATAAGGCTTGACGGTATTCATCAGCGCCGCGCCCTGCTGATCGATGGTGGTCCAGAACCCCACCAGTCGCTCGCCCACCAATGGAACCCCTGCCAACCATTGCGGCGGATCGGGCAGCCCGTCCACCTGGATATCCTTGATCAGCGCCGTGGCATCACGCACATGATCAGCAAGATTGAACCCCAGCCAGACCAGCGGAGCCGCCACCAGCAACATCCAGCACAGGCTCATGACCAAAGCGGCCAGCGATTCGCGACCGTTGAACCAGCGTGTCAGCAGGCGCATCAGCGGCCAGCTGGCAAACGCCAGTACCGCGCCCCAGATCAGTGCCGACCAGAAAGGTGCCATCACCCAGAGGCAGGCACCGAATAGCGCCAGCAGCAGAATCTGCACCAGTAAACGATCATTGTTGAACATGCGGCATCCACTTATAGACTCGGAGGTCACGAGCATAAGGCTGAACAAGGCTGAGGTCAGCTATTGTTCTCCATAACCTTGCGCATCAGGGTTAGCGGATGACCTCGATCACCAGCCCCTTGCTATCGGCAGCGCCCGCTTCCAGACGCGCAGCGCGCACGCCCTTGGCGACCAGAGCGTCGCGCCATGCACTTGCACTGGGGCCGGAGACGGTTGCGCGCAGCGTGCTGTCCAGATTCAGACCGCGGGAAATCAGCGTGACCCAGGCTTCCTGTGGCTCGCCGCTCAGCCTGGGCAGCTCCAGCTTGCCCGTGCTTTTCAGTTGGCGCAGCAACGTGGCCGAGGTTGGCAGCAGTTCGCCCAGCGGCGCGGCGGATTCAAACTGCTCGACATGCAAGTATGCCCTACGGTTGCCGCGGGTGATGCTGTATAGCGCGACCAGGGTTTCGCTCCGGGGCTCGGCCAGACGCAACAGCAGGTAGGCCTGCCGGTCGTCCGCGCCATACAGCTTGGCATTGCCGAACACCTCGTTGGCCCACAGACTGCTTTCTCCGCAGTCACGCGCCTGGCACCAGAACAGCAATTCTGCACCCTGCTGCTGCAAGGCTTCACGAGCGGCGGTAAAGGCGTCGTCGGATGCATGTTCGGCAGGCAGTTGATAGGTAACCGACGTCAGAGTGCCACGTGCACTGATCTGGCCGTCGAAACGCAACTGACCGCTGATCTTGCGGATCGAGCCCATCGGATAGACACGCTCAAGCTCGGCGGCAGGACGATAGTCTACGATTTCGGTATCGGTCAGACGGGGCAAAATCTCCAGATCACGACTGCCCGGCGCATCGGCAGCGAAAAGGACAGCGCTGAACAGCGACATGCACAACGCCGCAACGGGAACACTTGATAAACGCATGAGTGCTCTCATCGGCAGGCAAGCAGGGGGCGAGAATAAAAAAGATCGCCGACAAGGCGGTCGCGAGAGGCTGCGGATTGATCCATCACGGTTGACTCCTGTTTCAACCCGCTCAGCGTCGGCAGTTGCCGGTCTCAAGTCAAGAAGCAGCGAAAAAGCGATTGATACAGTGTGCAACAGAACGTGCTCCCTGCTCATCGTTCAGGTGCAAATGATGCCCGCCGGCCAGCCGTTCGACGTCAAAGGGTAGCGCTGACAGCAGCTCCTGCCTTTGCGCCAGCATGCCATCGGAGGCAATCACCAATTGCGTCGGGCAACGAATGCCATGAACGAACGCCATGGCCTGTTGATCCGTGAAGCGTATTGCGGAGGGCAAGGTCAGGCGGCTGTCGCTGCGCCAGGTGTAACCACCCGGCACCGGCATCAAACCTCGCTGAGCCAGCAGCTCGGCCGCCTCGCGACTGACCGCCACCACGCCTTTCATCCGCGCCTGAATGGCTCGATCCTGATCCTGATAAACCGGTTTTTTCTTGTTCGCCAGTTCGAGTTGCGCCTGCATGGCGGCACCCATTCGCTCGGCGGCGGATTCGGCCTTGCCCGTCAATGGCAGCAGACCGTCGATCAGCGCCAGGCGCGTGACCCGCTCGGGTAGCGAGCTTGCCAGCACCACAGAAATGATCGCGCCCAGCGAGTGCCCCAGCAGGGCAAAGCGCTGCCAGCCAAGTTGCTCGGCGACGCGCAGCACGTCGAATGCATAATCAGCCAGTGCATAGGACGAGCCTGCTGGTCGGTGATCAGAATGACCGTGCCCCGCCAGGTCCAGCGCCACCACCCGTAACCCCTCAAGACGTGGTGCGAGCCGGGCGAAACTGTTGGCGTTGTCGAGCCAGCCGTGCAGCGCGATAACCGGCTGACCGTCCTCGGGGCCGTACAGATGAGCCGCCAGCTCGATATGCCCCAGGCTCAGGCGCACTTCCTCCACCGCAAGCGTCATGCACTGGCCCTGGAGGCACTGCGGGCATTCCAGCGTGCAAACAGCGTCTTGAGCAGCAACGCCGTTTCGTCCGGTCGTTCAAGTGGAAACATGTGCCCTCCGGGCATGGACAGGTATTCGCCTTCGCGCATGCGTCGGGCAAGGTAACCATGATGAGGCATGATCACCCGGCTGTGTTGGCCACGCACCATGGCCAGCGGTACCTTGAGCTGCCGCGATGGTACCGGGCTGGTGTGAGGAATGCTGCGGTAAATACTGATTTCCGTCGCCGGGTCAAAGCGCAGACGCAACTGCTCGCCATCCTGCTGCAGGCCGTGTTCAAGGTAAGCGGTCAGGCAATCGGGATCGAAATGGCGAAACAGGGTCTTGCTGGCAAAATAGGTGCGGGCTGCGTCCAGATCGGCAAATGCCTCGCGACGGCCCAGTGTGCGGCCCGCTGGCGTGATGCGGTCAATGAAACCCAGCCGTTTGGCTGCGCGGATGAACAACTGATCAGCCAGGCCCAGCACCGGCGAATCCAGCATCACCACGCCACGGTAAAGCTGCGGACAGCGCAGCGCGGCATGCAGGTGCAGAACCCCGCCCAGCGAGTGCCCCACACCCCATACCGGGCCGGGCTGCTCACGCAGATGATGGATCAGCTCATCGACCAGGTTCAGCCAGTTGTCATCCACCGGAAAGCGCGGGTCGTGAGCATGCTGATCAAGGTGCGTGACGGCATATTCCGGTGCCAGCGCGCAGAACAGCTTTCCATAGGTAGCCGATGGAAAACCGTTGGCGTGAGCGAAGAACACGGGCTGCGACATACCGATACTTCCAGAGGCCGTACGAGCCGCAATTGTGCGCAGCCGCTTCAAGCAACAGCAATGACTGGAACTGCCATCGCAGATGGCACTCCGGCCATCCACAAATCAGGCGCATGAACTCAGCGGGCAGGCGGCTCCTGGCCATGCGGCACAACCGCCACGGTAAGACGCGATATGCAGCTCAGCTTGCCCTCTTCAGTACTGATGCGGATGTCCCATACATGGGTGGTACGGCCGATGTGCACGGGACGCACAACACCGGTTACCCGTCCGGTACGCACACCGCGCAGATGGTTGGCGTTGACCTCGAGCCCGACGCAGAAATACTTGCTCGGGTCGACAATCAGGTAACTGGCCATCGATCCCAGAGATTCGGCCAGCACCACGGATGCACCGCCATGCAGCAGCCCGAAAGGCTGATGGGTACGCTGATCGACGACCATGCTGGCCGTCAGGGAATCGTCCGTGAACGATTCGAAGCGGATATCCAGCACCTCGCCAATAGTGTTTTTCTGAGCCGCCATAAGGGCTTCGATATCAGGAGCCTGACGCCATACACTCATGTTAAATCCTTTTTCAAAGTGGACCGCGTTCGCGGTGGTTCATTACTCGAACAGACCGTTTCAAACGTGTCGAACGCTGTTGAGCTGCATTGCGCCAGCCAGCACGAACTCGCCTTCCAGCTCGGCCAGACTGGCGGTACTCATAGGCTCGGCCTGCTGCGGACTGCCGTGAGCCAGCACGCCGATCAATTCGCCCACCAAGGGCTGATGACTGACCAGCAGCACTTCGTCGACGCCCAGCTTGTCCAGCTGGAGCAACACCTCACGCGGGCTGCTGTCCGGCGTCAGCCAGGGCACCGTCACCACCGGATCATTGAACCCCAGCGACTGGCGTACCAACTCGGCAGTCTGCTGTGCACGAACATAGGGGCTGGCGATGATCCGTCGCACCGCCTTGTCAGTCAGGTGTACTGCACTTTTGAGCACCTCCTCACGCCCGTGTGCGGTCAGCTCGCGTTCGGCATCACTGCGCGCCCGCGACTGCGCTTCGCCATGACGCAATACCCAGACCTTCACAGTTTTGGCTCTTCGTCACGCACCGGATGCGGCGCTGGCGGAACATGATGAGCCGCCTCGCCTTCAGCAGCGCGCGGCGCTGGCCAGTCGGCGAAGGGCCAGGGCTTGTGGTCGCTGTGAAACGTCCCGAAACGACCAATCTGGGCCAGGTACTGGCTGATACTGTCGCCGAAACTCATCAGGCCGCCATTCGGCGCGCCATAAATAAGGCGATAAACCAATTGCACCAGCACTACGCCCGCCAGAATGATCTGCGCAACGTGCCATACACCCAGAAACAGCAGCATCCACAGAATGCGCAGCAGGATCGATTCGTTATGCTGGATTTTCGACTCGTTCAAGACATTCTCCCTGATCAGAATGAGGTCAATTAAAGCCGGTAATTGAAATGAAATCGACATCCGTCTTGGGCTCGGCACGCATCAACGCCTCAATGACCTGACTGAGCGTACGGCCTTCAAAAAGAATCGCGTGCAGCCCGGCGACCAACGGCATATAGACCTGCACCTCCTGCGCTTTGACCTTGAGCACCTTGAGCGTGTTCACGCCCTCGGCTACTTCGCCCAGACGAGTAACCGCCTCCTCCAGCGTCAGCCCCTGGCCCAGCGCAAAACCGACCTGATAATTGCGACTTTTGGGAGAGGAGCAAGTGACGATCAGATCGCCCACCCCGGCCAGACCGAGAAAGGTCATCGGGTTGGCACCCTGACTGACCGCAAAACGGGTCATTTCCGCCAGCGCCCGGGTGATCAGCATGCTCTTGGTGTTTTCGCCCATCTCCAGCGCTACGGCCATGCCGGCGATAATTGCGTAGACGTTCTTCAATGCCCCGCCCAGTTCTACACCAAACCGGTCGTTGCTGGCGTAGACCCGAAACGTACGACCGTGCAGCGCGGCCTGGACCTGCTGACACAGCGCCTCGTCTTCGCTGGCAACCACGGTGGCGGTCAACGCATGCTCGGCGATCTCCCGGGCCAGGTTGGGCCCGGACAATACGCCGATACGCGCCTGGGGAACGATCTCTTCGAGGATCTGGCTCATCAATTTGAAGCTCTGCGCTTCAATACCCTTGGTCAGACTGACCAGCATCTTGCCGTTCAGGCGCTCGACATGGGGCGAGAGTACCGAGCGCAGGGCGCTTGAAGGCAGAGCGACGAAAATCAGCTCGCAGGCTTCAAGCGCGGCGGTGATGTCGGTAACCGGCTCGACTTCAGGCCGGACCTTGATGCCCTTGAGATAACGGGGGTTCTCCCGGTTGACGCGAATCGCCTGCGCCTGCTCCGGATCACGCATCCACTGGAGAACCTGATAGCCGTTCTCGGCCAGCAGATTTGCAATGGCAGTACCGAAGCTGCCACCACCAAGAACCGCGACTGGTTGCTGTGTGGTCATAAAACTATCCATCCAGAGCCATTCAAGTGGCGATGCCAGCATTATACGGAGCGCCGCGGTATCGGCCAGCAACAAAGCTGATCTGTCGAGCATGCAGGGCGGCATGCGACAACAAGTTCGCTGGAAACGCGCGCTATCTCGGTTAACATGCGTGCACAGCATGAATTATCGCGACACCCGGCACTGCGCTGCACAGCCGGACCGGGTCGCGACCAACGGGCGAACAGGCATGGACGCATCAATCGAGTCACTAGCGCAAAGCATTGCGCGCAAGGCACGCAGCCGATGAAATTTCGGCACTGGGATATCAATACCCGCACTCAGATCATCAGCCTGGGCCCTGCCCTGTTGCTGACGGCTCTGCTGATCAGTTTTTTCACCTTCGTGCGTATTCAGGACTTGCGTCAGGAGCTCAATCACACCGGGCAGCTCATCGCCAATCAATTGGCTATGGCCGTCGAACCGGGTGTGGCGACAGGCGATATCGACGGGTTGAAGGCGTTGATGCGCGCCACCCTGTCCATGCCCAGCGTTCGCTATGTAGAGATTCAGGACAGCTCCAATACGGCCATGATCTATATAGATCAGCCCCGCGAAAACGAGCAGTTGGCACGGCAGATGGAAATATTCCAGGCCTCTGTCTACCCACAGCGCGCAAAGGCTAATAGTCACCCCGCCACGTCGCCCAAAGGCAATCGCCAGGCACCTGAAAATACGTCGCAGAGCTATCTGGGACGAGTATTGGTCGGGATGTCCAATGAAGCCTTCAGTCGACGGCAACAGGAAATATTGCTCAAGGCCGGTGTTCTGGCGCTGGGCGCGTTGCTGTTCGCTTTTTTGCTGGCCCGCGGCCTGGCCTTGAGCCTGTCCAGACCTGTCAAGGAAATGGGCGAAGCCCTCAAGGCCATTCAGCAGGGCGACTACCATGTGCCCCTGCCGGTCAGCGACGATGCCGAGTTAGGCGCACTGGCGCGGCACATCAACAATCTGGCAGAGAACCTGCACCGCACCAGCCTTGAACAGCAGCGCTCGGTGGCGCAGTTGATCCAGACACGTGAGGAAGCCGAGCAGGCTAACCGTGCCAAGTCAGATTTCCTGGCAATGATGAGTCACGAGTTGCGCACCCCCATGAACGGCGTGCTGGGCATGCTGCAACTGATGGAAACCACGCGCATGACCGCTGAGCAAAGCGAGTATGCGACGCTGGCGACCGAGTCAACCGAGCATCTGCTACGGGTCATCAACGACATTCTCGATTTTTCCCGCATTGAACGCGATGCCCTGCAAATGGAAGGCATAGCGTTCAATCTGGCCGAACTGGTCAGTGCCTCGACCCATGCGTTCAACCACAGCGCACTGCAACGCAAGCTGCTACTGGAACTGCACATTCAGCCTGGGCTGGAAACAGTGACCGTCACAGGCGACCCGACCCGGATCAGGCAGATCCTGGTGAATCTGATCGGCAACGCACTTAAATTTACCGAGCAAGGCAAGGTCAGCGTTGTCGCCCAATGGGCGATGCTCGACAACGACCAGCTGCACTTTACCTGTGCCGTGCATGACAGCGGCATTGGTATCGACGCTGAGCGACTGGAGTCGATGTTCGATGCGTTCAAGCAGGCCGACAGCTCGATTTCCAGGCGCTATGGCGGCACAGGGTTGGGACTGCCGATTGCCCGTACCCTTGCCGAACGCATGGGCGGCACGTTGCGTGCCGAGAGCCAGGAGGGTTCGGGTTCTGTGTTCACGCTGCAGATTCCCCTGCCCGTTTCACGCGATGTTTCGGTGGATATCGCCAAGCCGCTGTCGGTACTCGATGCACATGGCAAGGAGCGCAGCATATTGCTGGTCGAGGACAACCCGGTGAACCGCACCGTGGTGCAGGCCATGTTGCGTAATCTGGGTTGCGAAGTCGACGTGGCGGTGGATGGCGCCGAAGCGGTGATGAAGGCAAGCGCGGGAAACCACGCACTGATCCTCATGGATTGCCGACTGCCGGTCATGGACGGCTATGAAGCCACACGTAGAATCAGGCAACTTTCCGGCCTGGAACGAATCCCAATCATTGCCCTGACTGCCAATGCACTGCAGGGTGATCGGGACGCGTGTTTACAGGCAGGTATGGATGATTACCTGGCGAAACCTTTCAAACACGCTGATTTACAGCAGGTTTTACACCGTTGGCTGCCCTTTGACGCACCTGTGACTGGCGATAAATGTTAAATTGCGGCAGTCTTGGCACGCAAATCAGCCAGCAAAATCGGCTGAATGACAAAATTCAGTGAACAGGTGTACCTTGATTTCACCTGAGCTGTGACTTTCATTACAACGCAACAGTCTATGAGTAGGCTGCCGGACAGGGTCCTGGCGAATTGGTACGACAGGACCAGCGTTCTAGCCAGTGACGCCACAACCTGCCGCACGAGATTATTGAGGAGCTCGCATGACCAAACAACACGCCTTTACCCGGGAAGACCTGCTGCGCTGCAGTCGTGGCGAGCTGTTCGGCCCAGGTAATGCGCAACTGCCCGCCCCCAACATGCTGATGGTTGATCGCATCACACACATCAGCGACGAAGGTGGCAAGTTCAGCAAGGGTGAATTGGTCGCCGAACTGGATATCAACCCGGACCTGTGGTTTTTTGCCTGCCACTTTGAAGGTGATCCGGTGATGCCAGGATGCCTGGGCCTTGACGCCATGTGGCAACTGGTTGGTTTCTATCTTGGCTGGCAGGGTAACCCCGGCCGTGGCCGCGCCCTGGGTTCGGGCGAGGTGAAGTTTTTCGGCCAGGTGCTGCCTACCGCCAAAAAAGTCACCTACAACATTCATATCAAGCGCGTCCTGAAAGGCAAACTGAACCTGGCCATTGCCGACGGCTCAGTGAGTGTCGACGGTCGTGAAATCTATACCGCCGAAGGCCTTCGGGTCGGCGTGTTTACTTCCACTGAAAATTTCTAAGGGTACTCGCATGCGCCGCGTCGTTATCACTGGTCTGGGTATTGTTTCCTGCTTGGGCAATGACAAAGACACCGTCACCGCTAACCTGCGTGCTAACCGCCCTGGCATCCGCTTCAACCCGGAATATGCCGAAATGGGTCTGCGCAGCCAGGTTTCCGGCTCCATCGACCTGAATCTGGAAGAGCTGATCGATCGCAAGATCTTTCGCTTCGTCGGTCATGCGGCAGCTTATGCCTACCTGGCGATGAAAGACGCAATCACCGATTCGGGTCTTACCGAGGAACAGGTTTCCAACGTGCGTACCGGCCTGATCGCTGGCAGCGGCGGCGCATCGACCCTGAACCAGATGGAAGCGCTGGATACCCTGCGCGAAAAAGGCGTCAAGCGCGTCGGTCCTTACCGTGTCACGCGGACCATGGGCAGCACCGTTTCGGCCTGCCTGGCCACGCCGTTCAAGATCAAGGGCGTGAACTACTCCATTTCGTCCGCCTGCGCCACCAGCGCTCACTGCATCGGCAACGCTGTCGAGCAGATCCAGCTGGGCAAACAGGACATCGTCTTTGCCGGTGGCGGCGAAGAAGAGCACTGGAGCCAGTCGTTCCTGTTCGACGCAATGGGCGCGCTGTCCACTCAGTACAACGAGACGCCGGAAAAAGCCTCCCGTGCCTACGACGCCAAGCGTGACGGTTTCGTCATTGCCGGTGGCGGCGGCATGGTTGTCGTCGAAGAGCTGGAACACGCTCTGGCACGCGGCGCGAAAATCTATGCTGAAATCGTCGGCTACGGTGCTACATCCGACGGCTACGACATGGTTGCGCCAAGCGGTGAAGGTGCAATTCGCTGCATGCAGATGGCCCTGGGTGATATCAACTCCGGCGACATTGACTACATCAACACCCACGGCACCTCGACTCCGGTCGGCGACGCCAAGGAAATGGAAGGTGTGCGCGAAGTATTCGGCGCCAAAGCTCCGGCGATCAGCTCCACCAAGAGCCTGTCGGGCCACTCGCTGGGTGCCGCCGGTGTTCACGAAGCGATCTATTGCCTGCTGATGATGGAAAACAACTTCATCGCAGGTTCGGCCAACATCGACGAGCTGGACCCGGTGGTTGCCGACATGCCTATCCTGCTCAAGACCCAGGAAGATGCGAAGCTTGACCTGGTCATGAGCAACAGCTTCGGCTTCGGTGGCACCAACGCTACGCTGGTGTTGAAGCGCTGGGCAGGCAAGTAATACTGCTTTTGCGACAAACAAAAAGGCGCCTTTCGAGGCGCCTTTTTTGTGAACAGGCCAAAGTGGCTGTTGTTCTCCGGTGTACCTGCAGGAACGATGGATCTTCAGAACACCTATCGTTTCTCACGCTCCAGTGCGGGAATGCAGTTCACGACGCTCTGCGTCGCAAGAGGACGCAGAGCGTCCAGACCGGCATGCCCACGCGGAGCATGGG
>NZ_JAWHOO010000001.1:444805-505099 GCF_032586855.1 Pseudomonas syringae group sp. J254-4
TGCAGTTCACGACGCTCTGCGTCGCAAGAGGACGCAGAGCGTCCAGACCGGCATGCCCACGCGGAGCATGGGCACGATGATGCTCTGCGGTGTACCTGCAGGAACGATGGATCTTCAGAACACCGCTCGTTCCTCACGCTCCAGCGTGGGAATGCAGTTCACGACGCTCTGCGTCGCAAGAGGACGCAGAGCGTCCAGACCGGCATGCCCACGCGGAGCATGGGCACGATAGTGTTCTTCGGTACATCTGCAGGAACGATGGATCTTCAGAACACCGCTCGTTCCTCACGCTCTGCGTGGGCACGATAGTGTTCTCCGGCACGCCCTAGGCGCGATAGGTATCCATTCAGCCGAACACTTCTTTCAGCAAATCATGCATCGACTTGAACGCACGGCTCGACACTTTGGCGTCGTACATCATCATGCCCGGCACGTTGGCGTGCGGATCGGTGAAGGAATGGAATGCCCCGCCGTAACTGTGCAGTTGCCAGTCCACACCTGCGGCGTTCATTTCCTCTTCGAAAGCAGGCAATTGCTCTTTTGGCACCAGCGGGTCCGACGCACCGTGGAGAACCAGTACCGAGCCCTTGATGTTCTTCGCATCAGCCGGGTTGGGCGTGTCCAGGGTACCGTGGAACGAAATGGCAGCCTTCAGCTCGGCTCCGGTACGTGCGAGCTCCAGCGAGCAGCAGCCACCGAAGCAGAAACCGAATGTTGCGATCTTGCTTGAGTCCAGAGACACATCCGCCTGGCTCAACAACTGGTCGAGGCCAGCCTGCATACGCTTGCGCAGAAGACCGCGATCATTCTTGAGCGGCGTCATCGCAGCGCCCGCCTCGTCATTGTTACTCGGGCGAATCTGCTGACCGTAAAGATCAGCCAGCAGCACTACATAACCCTTCGCAGCGACCGCTTTGGCGATGTCTTCAGCACCCTGGCTAACACCCATCCAGTTAGGCGCCATCAACAGGCCTGGCTGTGCAGCGCTAGCTTTCGGGTCGTAGGCAAGACGGCTTTCATAAGTCTGGCCATCGATCTGATAGACCACAGAACGAATTTCGATATTGCTGCTCATTACTGACTCCTGATCGTTAGGGAGATGAAAAACGTGTCGCGGGAACTGAAACAAAAAACCCGCCGAGGCGGGTTTCTTGTCAACCGGCTATCAAACCGACAGTTCTACCAACAGCTTGTTCAGACGACGCACATACGCGGCTGGATCCTTGAGGCTGTCACCGGCGGCCAGCGCCGCCTGATCGAACAGGATGTGCGACAGATCGCCGAAGCGTTCTTCGCTCTGCTCTGCATCAAGCTTGCCGATCAGCGGGTGGGCCGGGTTGAATTCGAAGATTGGCTTGGAGTCCGGAACCTTCTGACCGCTGGCTTCCAGAATCTGACGCATCTGCAGCCCCATGTCCTGCTCGCCAATGGCCAGAATCGCAGGTGAATCGGTCAGACGATGGGAAACACGCACTTCGCTTACAGACTCACCGAGCGCCGCTTTCAGGCGCTCGATCAGGCCCTCTTTGTCCTTGGCGATCTCTTCCTGAGCCTTCTTGTCCTCTTCGGAGTCAAGACTGCCCAGATCAAGGTCGCCACGCGCCACATCCACAAAGCCCTTGCCGTCGAAATCGCTCAGGTAGCTCATCAGCCACTCGTCGATACGGTCGGTCAGCAGCAGCACTTCGATGCCTTTCTTGCGGAAGACTTCAAGGTGCGGGCTGTTCTTGACCTGCGCGTAGGATTCGCCAGTGAGGTAGTAAATCTTGTCCTGACCTTCCTTGGCACGCGCCAGGTAATCGGCCAGAGAAACACTTTGCTCGCCGCTGTCGTCGGAGGTCGATGCAAAGCGCAGCAAGCCGGCGATCTTTTCCTTGTTGGCGAAGTCTTCCGCCGGACCTTCCTTGAGCACCTGACCGAAGTTTTTCCAGAAGCCCTTGTACTGCTCGGGCTCGTTCTTCGCCAGTTTCTCGAGCATGTCCAGCACGCGCTTGGTCAGCGCCGACTTCATCGAGTCGATGATCGGGTCTTTCTGCAGGATTTCGCGGGAGACGTTCAGCGACAGGTCATTGGAGTCGACCACACCCTTGATGAAGCGCATGTACAGCGGCAGGAACGACTCGGCCTGATCCATGACGAAGACGCGCTGCACATAGAGCTTCAGGCCGCGCGGTGCTTCACGCTGATACAAATCAAACGGAGCACGCGCAGGCACGTACAGCAGCGACGTGTACTCCAGCTTGCCTTCGACCTTGTTATGGCTCCAGCTCAGCGGGTTCTCGTAGTCGTGCGCGACGTGTTTGTAGAACTCCTGATATTCCTCATCCTTCACCTCGGTGCGAGAACGGGTCCAGAGGGCGCTGGCGCGGTTGACGGTTTCCCACTCCGGTGCCGGTGCTTCCTCGCCCTCGGCTGCCGGAGCCTGCTCTTTGGGCAGTTCGATGGGCAAAGCGATGTGGTCGGAGTACTTCTTGATGATGTTACGCAGACGGTAGCCGTCAGCGAATTCCTCTTCACCGCTTTTCAGGTGCAGAACGATACGCGTACCGCGCTCGGCCTTGTCGACGTTTGCAACTTCAAACTCGCCCTCACCTTTGGAGGACCAGTGCACACCTTCACTGGACGGCGAACCGGCACGACGGCTGAACACTTCGACCTTATCGGCAACGATGAATGCCGAGTAGAAACCCACGCCGAACTGACCGATCAGGTGCGAGTCCTTCTTCTGGTCGCCCGACAGGTTTTTCATGAAGTCAGCGGTGCCGGACTTGGCGATGGTCCCCAGATGGGTGATCACATCTTCACGGCTCATACCGATGCCGTTGTCTTCAAGGGTAACGGTCTTCGCGTCCTTGTCGAAGCTCACGCGAATCTTCAGCTCGGCGCCGCCTTCCAGCAGCTCCGGCTTGGACAACGCTTCAAAACGCAATTTGTCGACCGCGTCAGACGCGTTCGAGATCAATTCGCGAAGGAAAATTTCCTTGTTGGAATACAGCGAATGGATCATGAGGTGCAGCAGTTGCTTTACCTCGGTCTGGAAGCCCAGGGTTTCCTTTTGAGTTTCCACACTCATAATCATCAAACTCCGATCTGGATGGTATAAGCCGTCACGGTCAGGCAGCAGCCTGTGTGACAGCGGGTAGTCATCAAGGTGGGGGCTGGGTCGGGGATTTCAAGAGCCAATGATGCGCGGAACGCGTTTCATGCGCCGGATAACACACGCATTGCGTTGGTGGGTGCTGGCCAGAACTGTCCGCAATCGGTACAGCGCCATCGGCCTGTAACGACCGCGAAACAACGGCTTTCAATATTGTCACCACGGGTGGAACTTAACTCACGAGCGCAGGCTCTTAGCCTCGTGAACACTCAATAAGGAGAAACACCCCATGCGTAAATCTTTAGCCTATGCCTTGATGCTTTCTGCCACCCTGGGCCTTGCCGCCTGTGACAAAAAGTCCGAAAACACTCAGCAAGATGCCAACAAGGCAGCTCAGCAGTCCCAGGAGTCGATGGAAAAGGCTCAGGAAAAAGTGAATGACGCGGCCAAGGAAAGCCAGGAAGCCGCTCAGAAGAACGCTGAAGCCGCTCAGCAGCGTACCAATGAGAACGCCAACAAAGCGCCAGAAGCAGCGCCAGCCACCAAGTAAGGCTGAAACGCTTACAGAACTAAAAAAGCCCGCTCAAAGCGGGCTTTTTCATTTAACTTGTCTTACCTGACACCTGACGTCAGTTCGACATTGCATCGTGTACCGACTTCAAGCCAGCGCCTCGCTGCGCTTGCCCATGAGCCTGTCAACGGCCACAGCGCCCGCCAGCGTGACTACCGAGGGCACCAGCCACGCCAGGCCTTGATCACTCAGCGGCAGACTGGTCAGAACACCCGGTAGATAGTCAGTAAAACCGGCACCCTTCAGCGCATCGATCAGGCCAAAGATGAGTGATACCAGCATCACCGGTGCAACAACCCGTCCCTGGCTCTGCCAGAGGCCTTTGCAGAAGCTCAGCGCCACCAGCACGATGCACGGTGGATAGATGGCGGTGAGCACCGGAATCGAAAACTGGATCAGCTTGGTCAGCCCCAGGTTGGATACCAGCAGCGAGAACACCGCCAGGATGATCACCAACGTCCGGTAGGACAGCGGCAGCACCTTGGCAAAGTACTCAGCACAGGCACAGGTCAGGCCTACCGCTGTCACCAGACACGCCAATGAAATCAGCACGGCGAGAAAACCGCTGCCCAATGAACCGAAGGTGTGCTGCACGTAGGCATGCAGAACCGCCGCGCCGTTGCTTGCGCCTGCCGCGACCGCATGGCTGCCGGAACCCAGGCGAAACAGGCTGACATACACCAGCGCCAGCCCGACACCGGCAATGAGCCCGGCAATGATCGCGTAGCGCGTGATCAGACGCGGTGACTCGACACCACGAGAGCGGATGGCATTGACGATGACAATCCCGAAGACCAGCGCCCCAAGGGTGTCCATGGTCAGATAACCATTGATGAAACCCTGGGAAAACGGCGCAGCGGCATAGGCGGGCTCAGCCTCGCCTATTCCGCCTGCGGGTAATGCGAATGCCGCGATCCCCAACACTGCCAGGGCGATAATCTTGAGCGGTGCCAGAAAGCGCCCGACCGTGTCGAGCAAGCGCCCCGGGTACAGCGAAACCCAGAACACCACCAGAAAATACACCAGGCTGTAGAGGAACAACGCGACTGGAGTGTCACCGGTCAGAGGTGCCAGGCCGACTTCAAACGAGACCGTCGCGGTACGCGGGGTCGCAAACAACGGGCCGACCGCCAGATAGCAGACTGCGGCGAGCGCCCCGCCGGCAATCTTGCCGATCGGGCTGCTCAGGGCATCCATTGCTCCCCCTACCCTGGCCAGAGCAATCACCGTAACGACCGGCAGCCCGACCGCCGTGACCAGAAAGCCCAGCGCCGCCATCCAGACATGTGGCCCGGCCTGCAGGCCGACAATAGGTGGGAAGATGATATTGCCAGCCCCGACAAACAGGGCAAATGTCATAAAACCGAGTGCCAGGATGTCCTGGCCTTTCAACACTTTCATTACGAGGGACCACACGGAATCGAAATAAGGGATGGGACGTCACCCATGAATGGGGCAGACGCAGCCCGTCGGCGTAAGACGTGGCAGTACCTTGCGAAACGCCCCTCGTGAGGGCAACGCAAAAACGGCGGACAGGGTAGCCAACTTCGACCGAAAATGCACTGTCTCAGGGCGCGCCAGCCGACGACGCACCGTTTGTTGGCGGATGAAAACGCCGCCAGACAGTTGGAAATACCGGCAATGAGAGGTCCTGGTGAACCAGGCCCGGTAAGCCTCGAACCTTTTCAGACGCCCAAACAAAAGCCACCCGAAGGTGGCTTTTGTCGATTGCTCGAATCAGGCAAGCGAGCTTACCTGATCAGCAAACAGTGAAGCTTACTTGGTTGGCCAGCCAGTCAGCTCGGCCAGGGCCTTGCCGATGTCTGCCAGGGAGCGCACGGTTTTTACACCAGCGTCCTGCAGTGCAGCGAATTTCTCGTCTGCAGTACCTTTACCACCAGAGATGATTGCACCGGCATGGCCCATGCGCTTGCCCGGAGGAGCAGTCACACCAGCGATGTAGGAAACAACCGGCTTGGTCACGTGCGCCTTGATGTAGGCAGCGGCTTCTTCTTCAGCCGAACCGCCGATCTCGCCGATCATGACGATCGCCTCGGTCTTCGGGTCTTCCTGGAACAGTTTCAGGATATCGATGAAGTTCGAACCAGGGATCGGGTCACCACCGATACCTACACAGGTGGACTGACCGAAACCGGCGTCAGTGGTCTGCTTCACAGCTTCGTAGGTCAGGGTGCCGGAACGCGACACGATGCCTACTTTGCCTGGCAAGTGAATGTGACCTGGCATGATGCCGATCTTGCACTCGCCCGGAGTGATGACGCCTGGGCAGTTAGGGCCGATCAGGACCACACCCAGCTCGTCGCACTTGACCTTGGCTTCCAGCATGTCGATGGTCGGGATGCCTTCGGTGATGCAGACGATCAGCTTGATGCCGCCGAACGCTGCTTCAAGGATGGAATCCTTGCAGAAAGGAGCCGGAACGTAGATGACGCTGGCAGTAGCGCCAGTGGTGTCTACGGCTTCTTTCACAGTGTTGAACACTGGCAGGTTCAGGTGCGTGGTGCCGCCCTTGCCCGGAGTCACGCCGCCAACCATTTTGGTGCCGTAGGCAATGGCTTGCTCGGAGTGGAAGGTACCTTGCGAACCAGTGAAACCCTGGCAGATAACCTTGGTGTCTTTATTGATCAGGACGCTCATTACTTGCCCTCCGCGGCTTTGACAACTTGTTGAGCAGCGTCGGTCAGGCTGGTCGCAGCGATGATGTTCAAACCGCTTTCTGCCAGTACTTTAGCGCCCAGTTCAGCGTTGTTACCTTCAAGGCGAACAACAACCGGGATTTTCACGCCGACTTCTTTCACTGCACCGATGATGCCTTCGGCAATCATGTCGCAACGAACGATGCCGCCGAAGATGTTGACCAGTACTGCAGCGACGTTAGCGTCGGACAGGATGATCTTGAACGCTTCGGTAACGCGCTCCTTGGTGGCACCGCCGCCAACGTCAAGGAAGTTTGCAGGCTTGCCGCCATGCAGGTTGACGATGTCCATGGTACCCATGGCCAGGCCAGCACCGTTGACCATGCAACCGATGTTGCCTTCCAGCGCTACGTAGTTCAGTTCGAACTTGGCAGCGTGAGCTTCGCGAGGATCGTCCTGCGAAGGATCGTGGAAGCCCTTCAGCTTTGGCTGACGGTACATGGCGTTGGCATCGATGTTGATCTTCGCGTCCAGGCAGTGCAGATCGCCGTCAGCCTTGATCACCAGCGGGTTCACTTCCAGCAGGGCCAGGTCGTGGTCCTGGAACAGCTTGGCCAGACCGGTGAAGATCTTGGCGAACTGAGTGACCTGCTTGCCTTCCAGACCCAGCTGGAATGCCAGATCGCGACCCTGGAACGGCTGAGCGCCGACCAGTGGGTCAATCGTGGCCTTGAGAATCTTTTCAGGAGTGTCGTGAGCGATCTTCTCGATGTCCACGCCACCTTCGGTGGAAGCCATGAACACGATACGACGGCTGGAACGATCGACCACAGCGCCCAGATACAGCTCTTTGGCGATGTCGGTGCACGATTCGACCAGGATCTTGGTCACTGGCTGACCATTGGCGTCAGTCTGGTAAGTCACCAGGCGCTTGCCCAACCACTGTTGGGCGAACGCTGCAGCGTCTTCCTTGCTGCGAACCAGCTTTACGCCGCCCGCTTTACCGCGACCACCTGCGTGAACCTGGGCTTTGACGACCCACTCGGTTCCGCCGATCTTGTCGCAGGCTTCTGCTGCTGCTTCCGGGGTGTCTACCGCGTAACCCTTGGATACTGGCAGGCCGTACTCAGCGAACAGCTGCTTACCCTGATACTCGTGAAGATTCATGCTTATTACCGTCTTCGTTTAGGTACTGCGCATTCGGTGCTGCACGTCGGCGTGCCGCACCACCTGTGACCGCTACTCCGGGTGGACTCCGCAAGTGCCGTGGGACACTCGTGAAGCCGCCTGAGAGGTCGAGTCCGGCGCAGATTCCGCGGTAAGCCCTGCTTGCAAGGCCAACGACGGGCACTGCGCCGTGGTTTCTCTTGTTGTCTTAGCGTTTCTTGCGATTCTGGATATGGATGGCGCCGCCATTCACAGCCAGTGCAGCTTCATGCAGCGCTTCGGACAGGGTCGGGTGCGAGAAGACCATCATGCCGATGTCTTCTGCGCTGCTACCGAATTCCATCGCGATTGCGCCCTGCTGTACCAGCTCGGCAGCGCTTGGACCAATAACGTGAACACCCAGTACGCGGTCAGTCTTGGCATCGGCAATGATCTTGACGAAGCCGCCGGTGTCGTTGGCTGCCATGGCACGGCCGCTGGCCGCGAACGGGAACGTACCGACATTGACTTCAACGCCTTCGGCCTTGAGCGTCTGCTCGGTCTTGCCGACCCAGGCGATTTCCGGGTGGGTATAGATAACCGACGGGATCAGGTTGTAGTTCATCTGAGCCTTGTGGCCCTTGATGCGCTCGACAACCATGATGCCTTCTTCCGACGCCTTGTGTGCCAGCATCAGGCCACGCACCACGTCACCGATGGCGTATACGCCAGGAACGCTGGTGGTGCAGTAGTCATCAACGTAGATGAAACCGCGCTCGTCCAGATCAACGCCGCTGTCCGATGCCAGCAGGTCAGTGGTAACCGGACGACGGCCAACGGCAACAATCAGACGATCAAAGGTAATCGACTGCTCGCCAGCGGCGTCTGTGTAGCTGACCACCACTTCTTCGCCTTCGACCTTGGAGCCGGTCACGCGAGCGCCCAGCTTGATGTCCAGACCTTGCTTGGTAAAGGTTTTCAGCGCTTCCTTGGAAACTGCTTCGTCGGCCGCCGGAATGAACTTGTCCAGTGCTTCCAGAACAGTGACCTTGGCGCCAAGGCGAGCCCATACAGAACCCAGCTCCAGACCGATCACGCCAGCGCCGATGACGCCCAGACGCTGTGGAACCTGTTGGAATTCCAGAGCACCGGTCGAGTCGACGATGACTTTCTGATCAACCGGAGCTGGCGGAATGTCGATAGGACGCGAGCCCGAAGCCAGAATCACATGGTCCGCTTCGATGATTTCAACGGTGCCGTCGGCAGCCGTCAGCTCGACCTTCTTGCCAGCCAGCAGTTTGCCGTGGCCTTGCAGAGTGGTCACGCCATTGGCTTTGAACAGGCTGGCAACGCCACCGGTCAGGCCTTTGACGATAGTCGACTTGCGACCGATCATGGCCGGCACATCGATGCTCACTTCAGATGTCGAGATGCCGTGCACGCTGAAGCCGTTCTTGGCTTCATAGAACTTCCAGGAGCTGTCGAGCAGCGCCTTGGAAGGAATGCAACCCACGTTCAGGCAGGTACCACCGAGGGCCAGTTTGCCCTCCTTGTCCTGGTACTTCTCGATGCAGGCAGTCCTGAGACCAAGTTGCGCAGCCTTGATGGCGGCAACATAACCGCCAGGGCCTGCGCCAATCACTACCACGTCGAATTTCTGGGACATAACAAAGAGTTCCTCTTTAGCTGCGAGCTTTTAGCTGCAAGCTGCAAGTCGATCCGCGATCAGGCAAAAACGACTTGCGACCTATTAATCAGGTGAAACACACCAGCCCCGGCTGCACGCTTTTTCACTTCTGACTTGAAGCTCGAAGCGTGCAACCCAGGACTGCCTCATCAGATATCCAGCAACAGACGAGCCGGATCTTCCAGCAGGTTCTTGATGGTCACGAGGAAGGTTACCGCTTCCTTGCCGTCAATCAAACGGTGATCGTACGACAGTGCCAGATACATCATCGGACGAATCACTACCTGACCGTTGACTGCCATCGGGCGCTGAAGAATGTTGTGCATGCCCAGAATTGCAGCCTGTGGCGGGTTGACGATCGGCGTCGACATCATCGAACCGAAAGTACCACCATTAGTGATCGTGAAGGTGCCGCCGGTCATCTCGTCGATGGACAGTTTGCCATCACGGGCCTTCTTGCCGAAGGTGGCGATGCCGCCTTCAATTTCAGCCAGGCTCATGTGCTCGGCGTTACGCAGAACCGGTACAACCAGACCACGGTCGCTGGACACTGCAACACCGACGTCGGCGTAGCCGTGGTAGACGATGTCGGAGCCGTCGATCGACGCGTTGACAGCCGGGAAGCGCTTCAGCGCCTCGGTAGCAGCCTTGACGAAGAACGACATGAAGCCCAGACGTACGCCGTTGTGCGACTTCTCGAAGAGGTCCTTGTACTTCGAACGCAGTGCCATGACTTCGGTCATGTCGACTTCGTTGAACGTGGTCAGCATGGCCATGTTCGACTGGGCTTCGACCAGACGCTTGGCAACGGTTGCACGTACACGGGTCATCGGCACGCGCTTCTCGGTACGGTCGCCAGCAGCGACAACCGGTGCGGCAGCGGCAGCAGGTTTGGCGGCAGGAGCAGCGGCTGGAGCGGATTTCTTCGCTTCAACGGCAGCGACCACGTCTTCCTTGGTGATACGGCCGTCTTTACCGGTGCCCTTGACGCTCGCCAGGTTGATGCCGTTTTCCTCAGCGAGTTGACGCGCAGCAGGCGCGGCAATCGGGTCTTCTTCGCCAGCGGCAGCCGGTGCAGCGGCAGGTGCCGAGGCAGGCGCAGCAGCAGGTGCTGGAGCAGCAGATGCCGTGGCACCATCATTCAAAGTGCCAAGCACTTCGTTGGAGAGGACGATAGCGCCCTCTTCCTTGGTGATCGAGCCCATCACGCCGTCAGCTTCGGCCAATACTTCCAGGACAACCTTGTCAGTCTCGATGTCGACCAGCATCTCGTCCCGTTTTACCGCATCACCCTCTTTTTTGTACCACTTGGAAATGGTGCCATCGGCAACGGATTCCGGGAAAGAGGGGGCTTTGATCTCGATAGCCATTATCTGTAATTCCTTAATTCGGTTTCTAATGCTCGAAGGCGTTAAACAGTGAAGGCATCTTGCAACAGTTTTTCCTGCTGCTCGGCGTGCATCGAAGCGTAACCACAGGCTGGAGCGGCAGAGGCGTCACGACCGGCGTACTCGAGAACGAGTTCACGTTTGTGGTTGCCCATGCTGCGGCGCAGATGGTGCTGACTGCTGTACCAGGCACCCTGGTTCATCGGTTCTTCCTGACACCAGACCACATGCTGCAGGTTGGTGTACGGCGCGATGGTTTCCATCAGGTCGTCTTCAGGGAACGGGTACAGCTGCTCGAGACGAACGATGGCGATGTCTTCACGCCCTTCGGCACGGCGTTTTTCCAGCAGGTCGTAGTAAACCTTGCCGCTGCACAGCACCAGACGCGTGACCTTGGCCGGATCGAGGGTATCGATTTCCGGAATGACGGTCTGGAACGAGCCTTCGGCCAGATCTTCCAGGGTCGAAACAGCCAGTTTGTGACGCAGCAACGACTTGGGAGTCAGCACGATCAGCGGCTTGCGCAGCGGGCGGATGACCTGACGACGCAGCAAATGGTAGATCTGCGCCGGAGTCGTTGGTACGCACACCTGAATGTTGTGCTCGGCACACAATTGCAGGTAACGCTCAAGACGTGCCGACGAGTGCTCTGGCCCCTGCCCTTCGTAGCCGTGAGGCAACAGCATGGTCAGACCGCACAGACGACCCCACTTGTGTTCACCGCTGGTGATGAACTGGTCGACAACCACCTGGGCACCGTTGGCGAAGTCGCCGAACTGCGCTTCCCAGATAACCAGTGCATCCGGCTGGGTGGTCGAGTAACCGTATTCGAATGCCAGCACGGCCTCTTCCGACAGGAACGAGTCATACAGGTCGAAACGCGGCTGACCGGAGTACAGATTCTGCAGCGGGATATAGGTCCCGGCGTCTTTCTGGTTGTGCAGTACGGCGTGGCGGTGCGAGAACGTACCGCGACCGATGTCCTGCCCTGTCATACGGATCGGGTGACCTTCGAACGCCAGCGTGGCGTATGCCATGGTTTCGGCGTAACCCCAGTTGATCGGCAAGCCACCGGCCTGCATCTTCTGACGGTCTTCGTAAATCTTCTGAACCTGACGCTGCACGACGAAGCCTTCCGGCAGCTCCATCAGCTTGGCGGACAGTTCCTGCAGGGTCTTGAGATCGAAGCGAGTGTCGTGACGCGCAGTCCAGGCGTGGCCCAGGTACGGGCGCCAGTCGACGAACAATTCCTTGTTCGGCTCCTTGACCAGGCTTTTCACTACGTGCAGACCATTGTCCAGCGCGCTGCGGTAATCATCGACCTTGGCCTGAACACGTGCCTCATCGAGAATGCCGGTCTTGATCAGATGCTCGGCATACAGCTCACGGGTGGTGCGCTGCTTGGTGATCTGCTGATACATCAGAGGCTGAGTGCCGCTAGGCTCGTCAGCTTCGTTGTGACCGCGGCGACGGTAGCAGACGAGATCGATCACGATATCGCGCTTGAACTGCATGCGGTAATCGATCGCCAGCTGGGTCACGAACATCACGGCTTCCGGATCATCACCATTTACATGGAGGATCGGCGCCTGGATCATCTTGGCAACGTCGGTGGCGTACTCGGTCGAACGCGAGTCCAGCGGGTTGCTGATGGTGAAGCCCACTTGGTTGTTGATGACGATGTGGATCGTGCCGCCCGTCTTGAAGCCGCGAGTCTGCGACATCTGGAAGGTTTCCATGACCACGCCCTGACCTGCAAAGGCCGCGTCGCCGTGGAGGGAAATCGGCAGAACCTTGTCGCCATTCGGATCGTTGCGACGATCCTGACGCGCACGCACCGACCCCTCGACCACCGGAGAAACGATCTCCAGGTGAGACGGGTTGAATGCCATGGCAAGGTGAACCTCACCGCCTGCGGTCATGACGTTGGAAGAGAAGCCCTGGTGGTATTTGACGTCACCGGAACCCAGCTCCACTTTTTTCTTGCCTTCGAACTCGTCGAACAGGTCGCGCGGGTTCTTGCCGAAGGTGTTGACCAGTACGTTCAGACGGCCGCGGTGGGCCATACCGATCACGACTTCCTTGGTGCCATAGGACCCGGAACGCTGAATCAGCTCGTCGAGCATCGGGATCAGGCTTTCGCCACCTTCAAGACCGAAGCGCTTGGTACCCGGATATTTGGTACCCAGGTACTTCTCTAGACCTTCGGCTGCGGTGACACGCTCGAGCAGATGGCTCTGGATATCAGCCGAGAACGCTGGACGACCGCGAACACTCTCAAGACGCTGCATGAACCAGTTGCGCTGCTCGGAATCCACGATGTGGGTGAACTCGGAGCCGATGGTGCGACAATATGTCTGCTGCAACGCTTCATGAATTTCGCGTAGGCTCGCTTCCTCTTTGCCGATGAACAGGTCGCCGGCACGGAAGGTCGTATCAAGATCGGCATTGGTCAAGCCGTAATGATTGATCGACAGATCCGCAGGCGCAGGGCGCTGCCAAAGGCCCAACGGATCGAGCTGAGCAGCCTGGTGGCCACGCATCCGATACGCCTGGATCAGTCGCAGCACTTCAACCTGCTTCTTCTCGTGTTCGCTGCTCACACTGCCGGCGGACACCGGTTGAGCGCGGCGCTGGTTTTTGGCCAGCAACACGAAATGATCGCGAATAGTCGAGTGCGATACATCAGTGGCAGAGCTGCCGTCTGCTGGCAACTTCTGAAAGTAGGTGCGCCATTCTTCTGGCACAGCGTTAGGGTCGTGCAGGTAAAGCTCATAGAGCTCTTCCACATAGGCAGCGTTACCACCGGATAGGTGGGCACTGTTCCACATGCGCTGCATCACGCTTTCTTGCATGCTTGGTCACCCTCGGTAAGGGGACACCACCGGCGAAGACACCAGAGCAATCCTGAAATAGTCGTGTGCAGCGACTGTATCAAGTCACCAGGGATCACGCAGATAGTCCGGGTACCAGCCCGGATGCCCCTGCTGGTCTCATTTCTTCAAAATAAGAGCGGCAGCTTTGCGAGCTACTGCTCAGGTTAAAACTACGGCGCCGGTTGAAGCCTGCGCCGCAGCCACTTCAGTGCAACGGTGTAACAGATAAAACGATGAATCAGACGCCGTTTTGCAACAACATGTTGCGCACGTGACCGATAGCCTTGGTTGGGTTAAGGCCTTTCGGGCACACGTTGACGCAGTTCATGATGCCGCGGCAGCGGAATACGCTGAACGGATCATCAAGCGAAGCCAGACGCTCACTGGTGCGGGTGTCACGGCTGTCAGCCAGGAAACGGTAGGCTTGCAGCAGCGCAGCAGGACCCAGGAACTTGTCGGGGTTCCACCAGAAGGACGGGCAGGAAGTCGAGCAGCAAGCGCACAGAATGCACTCGAACAGACCATCGAGCTTTTCGCGCTCTTCCGGAGTTTGCAGACGTTCGATGGCCGGAGCCGGCGTGTCATTCTGCAGGAACGGCTTCACCTTCTCGTACTGCTTGTAGAAGATGCTCATATCGACGACCAGGTCACGAATGACCGGCAAACCAGGCAGCGGACGTACGATCAGCTTGTTCTTGGCGACAACGGCAGACAGCGGCGTGATGCAGGCCAGACCGTTCTTGCCATTGATGTTCATGCCATCGGAACCGCACACGCCTTCGCGGCACGAACGACGGTAAGAGAAGCCTTGATCCTGTTCTTTGACCAGGGCGAGCACGTCCAGCACCATCAGGTCCTTGCCACCGGTATCGACCTGAAACTCCTGCATGAACGGCGCGGCGTCCTGCTCAGGGTTGTAACGATAAACACTGACTTGCAACATATCGGTCACCCCTTAATAAGTCCGAATCTTAGGTTCAAAAGTCGGAACAGTCTTCGGCGAGAAGTTCACGGCACGCTTGGTCACGCGCTTGTCACCCGGGAAATACAGGGTGTGGCACAACCAGTTCTCGTCATCGCGATCTTCAAAGTCTTCACGGGCGTGAGCGCCGCGGGACTCTTTACGATGCTCTGCGGCGATCGCCGTGGCTTCGGCAACTTCCAGCAGGTTTTGCAGTTCAAGCGCTTCGATACGGGCGGTATTGAATGCCTGGCTCTTGTCGTTGATCTTGACGTTGGCGATACGCACGCGCAGGTCAGCCAGCTGAGCAATACCCTTCTGCATGTATTCGCCGGTGCGGAATACACCGAAGTAGTTCTGCATGCAGCTTTGCAGCTCTTTACGCAGCGTGGCGACGTCTTCGCCGGTAGTGCGCTCGTTCAGGCCGGCAACGCGTGCCAGCGCAGCATCGATGTCGGACTCGGAAGCACGGGCGTAGTCGATACCTTCGCTCAGCGCTTTCTCCAGGTGGATACCCGCAGCGCGACCGAACACAACCAGATCGAGCAACGAGTTGCCGCCCAGACGGTTTGCGCCGTGAACCGATACGCAAGCCACTTCACCTACCGCGAACAGACCCGGAATGATCTGATCGACACCGGCGGCGTCCTGAGTGATCGCCTGACCATGAATGTTGGTGGCAACGCCGCCCATCATGTAATGGCAGGTAGGAACTACCGGAATCGGCGCTGTTGCAGGGTCGACGTGAGCGAAGGTCTTGGACAACTCCATAATGCCTGGCAAACGGCTGTGCAACACTTCTTCGCCCAGGTGATCGAGCTTGAGCATTACATGGTCGCCATCCGGACCACAGCCGTTGCCGGCAATGATTTCCTTGACCATGGAGCGCGCAACCACGTCACGACCTGCAAGGTCCTTGGCGTTAGGAGCATAACGCTCCATGAAACGCTCGCCGTGCTTGTTGATCAGGTAACCGCCTTCACCACGGCAGCCTTCGGTGACCAGTACACCTGCACCGGCAATGCCGGTCGGGTGAAACTGCCACATTTCGATGTCCTGAACCGGGACACCGGCGCGCAGTGCCATACCGATACCGTCACCGGTATTGATCAGGGCGTTGGTGGTCGAAGAGTAGATACGACCTGCACCGCCGGTTGCCAGCACGGTAGCGTTGGCACGGATGTAGGAAGTTTCGCCGGTTTCAATGCAGATGGCGATGATGCCGACAAAGGCACCGTCCTGATTCTTGACCAGATCCACGCCGTAGTATTCGTTGAGGAATACGGTGCCAGCCTTGAGGTTGGCCTGATACAGGGTGTGCAGCAGTGCGTGACCGGTACGGTCGGCAGCAGCACAGGTACGTGCAGCCTGACCGCCCTTGCCGAAGTCCTTGGACTGACCGCCAAACGGACGCTGGTAGATGCGACCCTGTTCGGTACGGGAGAACGGCAGACCCATGTGCTCGAGTTCGAAAACAGCTTCAGGGCCTACGGAACACATGTATTCGATAGCGTCCTGGTCACCGATGTAGTCGGAACCCTTGACGGTATCGTACATGTGCCAGCGCCAGTCATCGTTCGGATCGGCAGAGGCAATTGCGCAGGTGATGCCACCCTGGGCAGAAACGGTGTGCGAGCGTGTCGGGAACACCTTGGTGACCACGGCAGTCTTGTGACCGCCCTGAGCGAGCTGCAGAGCAGCGCGCATACCGGCACCGCCACCACCAATGATGATGGCGTCGAAGGAAAGCGAATTTATGTTAGCCATGAATCAGATACCCCAAAGAATCTGCACGCCCCAGACGAAGTAGGCGAACATCAGAACGCCGCATACCGCCTGAAACAGAAAACGTACTGCAGTGGCAGACTTGCCCAGCGCCATCGGCGTCAGGTAGTCGGTCGCGATGGTCCACATGCCGACCCAGGCGTGAGCGCCAAGGGCAACGAGGGCCAGCAGACTGAAGATACGCATTCCGTTGTGTGCGAACAGATCATGCCATTGGGCGTAACTCAGACCCGGATGAAAGACCATGTATCCGATCAGGAATATGAAATAAGCCGCGAGCACGACCGCAGAAACACGCTGAGCCATCCAGTCATAGAGGCCCGAACGCGAAAGGTTGGTGACGTTGGTTACCATATCCATACTCCCGCCAGAAGAATCAGTACCACGGAAACCGCGATAACGATTTTGGAGCCCAGCTTGCCGCCTTCGAGCGTCTCGCCTACCCCGGAGTCCATGATGAGGTGACGGATACCGGCCACCATGTGATACAGCAGGGCAGACAGAAGCCCCCAGATGATCAGCTTGGCCAGCGGGCTGGTCAGACACGCCTTGACTTCACCGAACCCTTCTTCGGACGCCAGCGACTTGTCCATTGCATACAGCATGATTGCAATACCGACAAAGAGGATGACACCGGAGATGCGGTGAAGGATGGACGTGTAAGCGGTGACTGGGAGCTTGATGGTCCTTAGGTCTAGATTTACAGGTCGTTGGCTATTCACGGCTTTTTTTCACACTGAAGAGCCCCTAACAATCAGGGCAAGTTGTTGGGAAGTGCACTGGTCAGGTACCCACCACCCAGGAAGTGACGACCCCCTTGAAACAGGCCAAAAAGCCTTTGGCGGTCGGACGCCGAGTATAGACAGTTAGGTTACTAATGACAACGCGCAGACTTACCGCCAATGGCGCATTGCGTTGCCGGGACAAAAGGCGTAAACGGCAGGAAACGGTCTGAAAAAATCCACGACGGGCCCTTGCGGAACACGACTTTAGGCAAATTGACTTTAGAATTTATCTCACTATAGTGATGCGGGCCCTGCGTGGGGGGCCTGTCTGATGATTTGAAGCATAAATAGGAGGCCACATGGCTGACAAAAAAGCGCAGTTGATCATCGAGGGCGCAGCCCCCGTCGAGCTGCCAATTCTGACCGGTACAGTGGGTCCGGACGTGATCGACGTACGCGGCCTGACCGCCACCGGCCGCTTCACATTTGACCCTGGCTTCATGTCCACGGCCTCTTGCGATTCGAAGATCACCTACATTGATGGTGACAATGGCATTCTGCTGCACCGCGGCTACCCGATCGAACAACTGGCCGAGCAGTCCGATTACCTCGAAACCTGCTACCTGCTGCTCAACGGCGAACTGCCGACCGCCGAACAGAAAGCCCAGTTCGTGGCCGTGGTCAAGAACCACACGATGGTTCACGAGCAACTCAAGACCTTCTTCAACGGCTTTCGTCGCGACGCCCACCCGATGGCCGTCATGTGCGGCGTAGTCGGTGCCCTGTCAGCGTTCTACCACGACTCGCTGGACATCAATAATCCGCAGCACCGCGAGATTTCCGCTGTACGCCTGGTGGCCAAGATGCCGACCCTGGCAGCGATGGTCTACAAGTACTCCATGGGCCAGCCCATGATGTACCCGCGCAACGACCTCAGCTACGCCGAAAACTTCCTGCACATGATGTTCAACACCCCGTGCGAGATCAAACCGATCAGCCCGGTGCTGGCCAAGGCGATGGACAAGATCTTCATCCTTCACGCCGATCACGAGCAGAACGCCTCGACATCCACCGTCCGCATGGCAGGCTCTTCGGGCGCCAACCCGTTTGCCTGTATCGCTGCCGGCATCGCCGCGCTCTGGGGCCCGGCCCACGGCGGCGCCAACGAAGCGGTACTGACCATGCTGGATGAAATCGGTGACGTGTCGAACATCGACAAGTTCATCGCCAAGGCCAAGGACAAGAACGATCCGTTCAAGCTCATGGGCTTCGGTCACCGCGTCTACAAGAACCGTGACCCGCGCGCCACCGTAATGAAGCAGACCTGCGACGAAGTACTGAAAGAGCTGGGCATCACCAACGATCCTCAACTCGAACTGGCCATGCGCCTCGAAGAGATCGCCCTGACCGACCCGTACTTCATCGAGCGCTCGCTGTACCCGAACGTCGACTTCTACTCGGGTATTATCCTCAAGGCCATCGGCATTCCGACCAGCATGTTCACCGTAATCTTCGCTCTGGCGCGGACCGTCGGCTGGATTTCGCACTGGAAAGAAATGCTCTCCAGCCCTTACAAGATCGGTCGCCCTCGCCAGCTCTACACCGGCAATGTGCAACGCGACATCGTCGCCCTGCAAGACCGCAAGTAAGCGTTACACGCAAAAACAAAGGGCTGCCACTGGCAGCCCTTTTTTGTGCGTACTGCATACTGCAGGATTATTGCGTTTGCGCGGCCCGCTCTCTGAGCGCTTTCAGCGTGTTGAACGGCGCGTCGACAACAAACTTGTTGGCCAGCATCGATGGCACGCTACCACCGGGCTCGGTGTGAACCTGATAAGTCACCTCGGTCTGGTTTGGCCCCTTGGGCACCATCTTCCAGAACCCCTTGACCTCGGTCACACGCACGAAACCCTTTTCCTCGGGAACGTACTTGGGCTGCTCCTCAAGATTCCGGGTAATACTGCCGTCAGCCCCCTCCTGAGTGGTGATCAACAACACCGAGTCACGGGGCGTCACCGGCCAGGGCGTATTGAACTGGCTGTAGGTCCAGGTCTTGTTACCTTCGTGCTTGAGTATCTTCTGCAACTTGCACTCATGAATCCAGGCGCAGGCCCCGGCAACATCCTCTTGAAGCGCACGCAGCTTGCTCACGCTGGCATTGATCAGCGCAATGCCCTGGTAGGCCTTGTAGTCGGACCCAGGCACGTCACTCAACGAAACCTTGATGCCATCCTCGTTCTTGACCACTTTCCAGTCGTCAGCCTGTGCCGTTCCGGCAAGCATTACAGTAAAACCACAAGCAACAGCCATGCGATACAGCGGACTCATTGTTTTATTCCTTGTTTTGAAGTTCCGACAAAGCACTTGCGCTCAAAAACAGCCCTTTCATGCCACTGCAGTAGCTTTTTCCCACCAGCCAATAAGGCGAATGGCATCCGCCTGATCGACTCCGCAAACATCTTCAGCCGCCTTGAACTGACTGCATACCGCAGGTCGCTCGGGCTTGCCGAACAAGGCGCAAAGAAACTCGACCGACAAGTGCAGGCATCGCTCACCTGCAGGTTTTCCCTCAGGCATGCCGGGTATGGGAGACGTGATGGAAGGCGCTATGCAGCACGCACCACAATCGGAACGGCAGTCCATGACCAGACACCCTTACTGAAAAATAGAAAAAGAGGAAGGATATTAACCGTCAAAACGTCTGTTTGAAAACGCTGTATCGGACGATAGGCAGGGCTTACTGCTTGAATTTGAAATCCAGTGCAGCACCTTCGACATCACGACGGTTTTCGTTGCGCATCTGCAATTGCATTTCGTTGGTCAGCAATCGACCTTCAAGCTCAAAGGGACCCGGATTGGCCGAAGCCCCCTTGTCGCTGAACATCTGCGGCAATATCGGCTTGCGCTTGCTGGTAATCACATTGGCGGGCGGGTCCAGCTCCTTGACAAGCTCGGGCGGCAAACTCAGGTCGAGCTTTGGCGACTTGATGCGCACATCCTTGGCACTGGCCGTTTTGGCGTCTTTGGTGTTCTTGCGCTTGCTGACAGGCGCCTTGGCCGCCACTACTTTCGAAGGCGACTTTTCAGAGACTGCCGCCTTGGCCACCGGAGGTGCTGAGGGTTGTGATTTTTCCTTGCCCACCACTACCGGCACCACCGGAACACCCGGCATCAACTGATGCATGGTATCGGGTGCCTTTATCTGTTTTGCATCCGTCGCCACCGCCTCCACAGGAGCCTCGGTCTTCAAGTGCACTTCAGGCGACACCGGAGCAGTAATAACCGCCTCGGTCTTGGGCTTGGGCACAGACGAGTCCTGAGCATCACAACCACTCAGAAGCACGACGACAAGCAATCCCAGACAGCGAAAAACATTCATAGGCAAAAAGTCAGGCAAGACAGTGGCAAAGAGCCGGAAAAGAAACACATGCTGTCCTTTTGAGGCCAACCTGACAAGCCAAGAGTTCAAAACAACTGACAAAAAATCTTTACAACTCAGTACACATGTATCGCTTCCTGACACAACTGCTTGGCCAGAATACCCAGCGTCATCAGTGCCCGCTCAGCCTCTTTGTTCCAAGGCATCCCGCAGTTGAGGCGAATGCAGTGATTGAACTGCTCGGTATTACTGAAGATCAACCCTGGCGCGATACTGATACCCTGCTCCAGCGCGCGAACATGCAGCTCCTGAGTATTGACCCGGCCCGGCAGGCTGACCCACAGAATGAACCCACCCGCAGGGCGACTCATCTGCGTGCCCTCAGGGAAGAACTGCTGCACCGCCAGCTGGAAGGCGCTGAGATTCTTGCGGTATTCCAGGCGAATGAAACGCAAGTGCCGATCGTAGCCGCCGTTTTCGAGGTACGCGGCGACTGCCATTTGCGTGACACTGCATGCAGAGTGCGTGCTGAAAGTCTGCAAACGTTGAATTTCTGCCTGATATTTGCCAGCAATGATCCAGCCGATGCGTACACCCGGCGACAGGGTCTTGGAAAAGCTGGAACAGTAAATCACCCTCCCCAGCCGATCAAACGCCTTGAGCGCCTTGGTCCTCCCGACTTCGAACATCAACTCGCCATAGACGTCGTCTTCAACCACCTGAATATCGAAGTCCGAGGCCAGACGCAGGAGGTTCTTCTGCCGCTCCTCCGGCATGGTGCCGCCCAGTGGGTTGCTCAGGCGTGACGTCAGTACCAATGCTTTGATTGACCATTGATTGGCCGCCAGTTGCAGGGCCTCCAGACTGATGCCGGTGGCCGGGTCGCTGGGGATTTCGATGACTTTCAAGCCCAATAGGTCGGCAAGTTGCAACAACCCGTAATAAGCAGGCGACTCGGCAGCGATCAGGTCACCCGGCCGGGTCAGCACGCGTAGAGTCATCTGCAGTGCATCCACGCACCCGTGGGTGATCACCACCTCGGACGGATCGACCACCACGCCGGCGTCGCGCATACGGATGGCGACCTGCCTGCGCAGCGGCTCGAAACCCGGACTGAACATATAGCTGAAGGCCCGCGGGCTGTGAAAACGCGTCACTTTCGCTAATTGCTGATGCAGCGCGCGCACCGGCAGGTAGTCCACATGAGGCACAGCGGCACCCAGAGCAAACACGCCCTCGCGTCGGGATTCCTCGAGCACTTGCTGGATGATACTGCTGCGCGTGACCAGACCAGGCCGCTCGACCCGCGCGATATCCGGGGTCGAAGCCGTAAGTGCCGGGGTTTGATGAACATAGTAGCCGGACTGAGGGCGCGCCCGGATCAACCCTTGATCTTCAAGGTTCGCATAAGCCTGCAATACCGTCGCATGGCTGACATTGAGCTGCGAACTCATCTTGCGAACCGAAGGCACACGCTCACCGGGTTGATACACCCCACGACGAATATCTTCGGCAAGCTGCTGGGCGATACGCTGATAGAGCAAAAGATTGGTCATGACACAGCCTCGAAAAGACCGGTGATTTATTGTTTTTAAAAATACAGATACGGAATAACCGGCACAGTCCAGAAGTGTACGGGAACAGTTTACGTTCAAGCCAGCGGTCACGACCGCTGCACGAAAATAAACGCGGCTGAAAACGCCATATGCAAAGCCTTTAAAGCCAAAAAAGCCCGAGACCGTTTCCGGCGTCGGGCTTTTTGAGAGGTCTTTATCAGCGCGCTGCGCCTAACTGACCTTTTTCATCGGAAAAAACAATTTCCACACGGCGATTTTGCGCGCGCCCGCGCTCGGAGGCGTTGGCGTTCACCGGGAACTGCTGACCGTAGCCCTCGACATGTATACGTTTTTCATCGACACCCAGGTCCATCAGAACGTCTGCGACTGCTTGTGCACGATCCTTCGACAGCTTCAGATTCTCCTGACGATCACCTGTGCTGTCGGTGTAGCCCTCGATCCGGACCACTCGACGCGGATTGATCTGCAAAAACTGCACAACCTTGAGAATGGTGCGACTGGCCGAGCTTTTCAGCTCGGCGTGGCCAGCGTCGAACAGCACATCTCCCAACGTCATGACCAGCCCGCGATCGGTCTCGGTGGTGGCCAGACTGAGGATCTGATCTTCCAGCCAGCGCCCCTGCTGCTGGGCACTGGCCAGCTTGGCCTCACGCAGCGCCAATTGCAGACGCTGGCGCTCCATGTCCATTTTCGCCAGGCGCTCCTGGCTCAGCATAAGATTGCTGTGCTCACGCGCGATCTCGCTGTAGCGGCTGCTGAGGTAGGCGTAGTGAGCGACATCGGCACCGCTCCCCAAGTAACTGGACAGACGCTCGGCGCGAGCCAGAGATTCGCCAGCGCGAATCACATCCTTGGGCGCGCTGCGCAACACATCGGTATCTTCCTTGACCTTCTGGAAATCGGCACTGGCCTGTTGCAAGGCCTGCCCGCTGTCCTGATGACCGGCACACCCGTAAAGGCCAGCCGAACCCAGCAACAGGCACACACTCAGTACACGCGGAAGACGGTTCATTGTGCCTCTCCCAGTTGCTTGCGTAACCGATTGAGGCGGGTATTCAACTGATTGACCTGCTCCTGACTCTTGAGGGTGAGCACTCGGGCCTCTGCCAGCCGGGCATCAAGCTCGGCCTGCTCGGCTTTCATGCGCGCGTCCTTGTAGGCGTGGGTCGCCATGGAGGCGCGAGCTTCGGCAAAGCGGGCCAGAGCGACTTCCATCTCGGGCTGATCATCACCCGCGCCAACGGCTTTGGCCTGCTCCAGCGCCTGCTCGGTCAGCTTGAACTGCTCGGTCGGTAGCGGGTCGCTGGCGCAGCCAGCCAGCGTGGCGATGGCCATGACGGCGATTGAAAAACGAATACTCACAAAAACATCCCTACTTGTCTGGTGCGCTGGCGCTGGCAGGTTGCAACAGTTGGGCTTTCCACAACTCCAGGTTGTGCCTGATGACATCACCCGCAAGGCCGGAGGCGGCCGATTCTGTCATCTTTTTCGCCAGTTGTCCGCGCAACCATGGTTCGTTGCAGGCCGAATTGAACGACAACGCCAGATAAAACCCGGGTGTATCGACCGGCAATGGTTGAGCAGCCAGGTCTGCTGAGAGACCCAGCGTCTGCACCATGACCATCCCGGCGTAACGACCGGCAAGCACGTAATCCACCTCACCCAGCGCCAGCTTCTGAAAAGCCGGGGTCAGGCCTGGCAGGCGTGTCAGGCTCAAATGCTGCTTGGCCGCAGCCTCGAATGAAGGCGTCAATCGGGTCTTTTCCGACATGGCGCCAGGATGGTCGTGCAGCTCATCCAGGGTATTGAACGGTACGCTGTGATCGTGGCGCGTCCAGACCATGATGTCGTTCTGCACGATCGGCGGGTGAATGTAATCAAGCGACTCAAGTTGCGCTGCATTAAACGGCGCGTCCGCCAACAGATCCATGCGTCCGGTGCGCACCTCTTCAAGTGCCTGACTGCGTTTGCCGCCGTACAGGAACTCGACCTTGATACCCAGCTCACCTGCTGCCTGTGTGAGCAGATCGGCATTGGCACCCATCAGATGACGTGGGTCCTGAGGATCACGCCATAAATAAGGCGGCGCGTCCGGACTGCCGGTCACAATCAGACGCTCGCACTTGCCTGCCGCGAATGAAAGCGTCGGCAGCATGACCAGCCCGAGAAAAAGCGAAGACAGCAGCCGGGGATGCACCATGAAAAGTCCTTTGATACCCGATAAAAAACCCGCTCGATCCGGGCCTGTGTACCGCAAGCAATCTGCCGGCACACAACCCCCGAACGGAACGGGTTCTCTTTATAGTGGAAGCGCGTGGCTTAAACCAGCTTCTCCAGCTCGGGAATGGCTTCGAACAAATCAGCCACTAGCCCGTAATCGGCCACCTGGAAGATCGGAGCTTCCTCATCCTTGTTGATCGCAACGATCACCTTGGAGTCTTTCATGCCGGCCAGATGCTGAATGGCACCGGAAATACCGACAGCAATATACAGCTGAGGCGCGACGATCTTGCCGGTCTGGCCGACCTGCATGTCGTTGGGCACAAAACCGGCATCGACCGCAGCACGGGAAGCACCCACTGCAGCACCGAGCTTGTCGGCCAGCGTGTACAGGTGCTTGAAGTTGTCGCCGTTCTGCATGCCGCGACCGCCGGATACGACGATCTTGGCTGCTGTCAGTTCTGGACGATCGGATTTGGCCAGTTCTTCGCCGACGAAGCTGGACTTGCCCGCATCGTGGGCAGCCGAAACCGCTTCAACAGAAGCCGAACCACCCTCGGCAGCGACCGGATCGAAACCGGTGGCACGCACGGTGATGACCTTGATCGCGGCAGTGGACTGCACGGTGGCAATGGCATTACCGGCGTAGATCGGGCGGGTGAAGGTGTCGGCCGAGACCACCGAAACGATCTCGGAGATCTGATCGACATCCAGCTGCGCAGCAACGCGTGGCAGGATGTTCTTGCCGTTGGAGGTTGCAGCAGCCAGAACGTGACTATGACCCGCAGCCAGCTCTACGACCAGTGGCGCAACGTTTTCAGGCAATTGGTGTGCGTAGGCAGCGTTGTCGGCCACCAGCACTTTCGCCACGCCGGCAATTTTGGCGGCGGCGTCGGCAACGGCGCTTACGCCTGAACCGGCAACCAGCAAGTGGATGTCACCGTCGATCTTCTGCGCGGCAGCCAGGGTATTGAGCGTAGCCGGGGCTACGGTCGCATTGTCGTGCTCAGCGATAACCAGGATCGTCATTTAGATTACCTTCGCTTCGTTTTTCAGTTTCTCGACCAGTTCAGCCACCGATTTGACCTTGATGCCCGCGCTGCGTGCAGCCGGTGCTTCAACCTTGAGGGTCTTGTTGGTCGATGCCGTGGAAACGCCCAGTGCATCCGGGGTCAGCACTTCAAGCGGCTTTTTCTTGGCTTTCATGATGTTGGGCAGCGAAGCGTAGCGTGGCTCGTTCAGACGCAGGTCCGTGGTCACGATGGCTGGCAGGCTCAGGGAAACAGTTTGCAGGCCACCGTCGATTTCACGGGTCACGGCAACCTTGTCACCGGAGACTTCAACCTTGGAGGCGAACGTACCTTGCGGGTAGCCGCTCAGCGCAGCCAGCATCTGGCCGGTCTGGTTGTTGTCACTGTCGATAGCCTGTTTGCCAAGGATCACCAGTTGTGGCTGCTCCTTGTCGACCACTGCCTTGAGCAGCTTGGCCACGGCCAGAGAGGTCAGCTCTTCGGCAGACTCGACCAGCACGGCACGGTCTGCACCCAGCGCCAGCGCAGTACGCAGTTGCTCCTGAGCAGTGGTCGGACCAATGGTGACGACCACGATTTCCGTTGCCACGCCCTTCTCTTTCAAGCGCACCGCTTCTTCAACAGCGATTTCGCAGAACGGGTTCATGGACATTTTGACGTTGGCAAGATCGACGCCGGAGTTGTCCGCCTTGACGCGAACCTTGACGTTGTAGTCGACCACTCGTTTGACAGCTACAAGAACCTTCATGGATTCCTCACTCTCCGGTGAAAAGAAGTCGCCTGGCGACACCAGGCGATCGATATGTGTCCTCAACAAGCAATCGCAATGCGTGCAGGCCGTCCGGGCGACTTTAAAAAGCCATATAAAAGCCGGGAGTCACCCGTCAAGCAGCGGCAGGGTGTGTAAAATGCGCCGTGCGACGTTGACCTTTTGCCTGCACCGCGTCCGCCTGATGCCTTTTGAGAGACTTCCTGCAACGCAGGTGCCTCGTTTCAGCCTACGGCAAACGCAAAACCGCCCGTATATTGACCGCAACGCCTTTTCCGGTCAATACGCCAAATCGGCCAGTTCCGAGTCTGGCGTCTTTGATTTATCTGGGCTGCGGGCAATTCAAACAAACGTTTGTATTGGACCCATGCAGTGGTGTAGATATAATGCTTGCCATTAAAAGACGGGTGGTGCTCAACACCTCCTGCGTCGGCCTGCAGCGACCCATAAAGCAGCGCCCATAAAAATACCGTGAGCCTTGAACGTAGGAGATAGCCTGTGGAACGCGAATACATGGAATTCGACGTCGTCATCGTCGGAGCCGGCCCTTCCGGGCTTTCTGCCGCTTGCCGCCTTAAACAGAAGGCCGCTGAAGCCGGGCAGGAAATCAGCGTCTGCGTGGTGGAAAAAGGCTCCGAAGTCGGCGCACACATCCTGTCCGGTGCCGTGTTTGAACCGCGCGCACTGAACGAGCTGTTTCCAGACTGGCAGGAATTGGGCGCTCCGCTCAATACACCGGTCAAGCGCGATGACATCTACGTCCTGCGCGACGCCGAAAAGGCGCAGAAAATTCCGGACTTTTTCGTCCCCAAGACCATGCACAACCATGGCAACTACATCATATCCCTGGGCAACCTGTGCCGCTGGCTCGCCCAGCAGGCTGAAAACCTCGGTGTGGAAATCTACCCGGGCTTTGCCGCTCAGGAAGCACTGTTCGATGAAAACGGCGTGGTACGCGGTATCGTCACCGGCGATCTGGGTGTCGACCGCGAAGGCAACCCCAAGGAAGGCCTGTACACCCCTGGCATGGAACTGCGCGCCAAGTACACGCTGTTCGCCGAAGGCTGCCGCGGTCACATCGGCAAGCAATTGCTCAAGCGCTTCAACCTCGACGACGAAGCCGATGTGCAGCATTACGCCATCGGCCTGAAGGAAATCTGGGAAGTCGACCCGGCGAAGCATGAACAGGGCCTGGTGGTGCACACCGCAGGATGGCCACTGGACGACGCCAATCCGGGCGGCTCGTTCCTGTACCACCTGGAGAACAATCAGGTAGTGGTCGGCCTGATCGTCGACCTGTCCTACAGCAACCCGTACCTGTCGCCGTTCGACGAATTCCAGCGCTACAAGCACCACCCGGTCATCAAACAGTACCTTGAAGGCGGCAAACGCATCAGCTACGGCGCACGCGCCATTGCCAAGGGCGGCCTGAACTCGCTGCCGAAGATGGTATTCCCTGGCGGCGCGTTGATCGGTTGCGACCTGGGCACCCTGAACTTCGCCAAGATCAAGGGCAGCCACACGGCAATGAAGTCCGGCATGCTCGCAGCCGATTCGGTGGCAGATGCCCTGTTCGCCGGCAAGGAAGGCGGCGATGTGCTGACCTCCTACGTCGATGCCTTCAAGACCAGCTGGCTGCATGCAGAGCTGTTCGCCAGCCGCAACTTTGGCGTGGCGATCCACAAATACGGCGCTATCAAGGGTGGTGCCTTCAACTTCATCGATCAGAACATTTTCGGTGGCAAGCTGCCGTTCACGCTGCACGACACCACGCCGGACTACGCCTGCCTCAAGCTGGCAGCGGACTCAAAGAAAATCGATTACCCGAAACCCGACGGCAAGCTCAGCTTCGACAAGCTCAGTTCGGTATTCCTCTCCAGCACCAACCATGAAGAGGAACAACCCTGCCACCTGAAGCTGACCGACCCGAGCATCCCGATCAGCAAGAACCTGCCGCTGTACGACGAACCGGCACAGCGCTATTGCCCGGCTGGCGTGTATGAAGTCATCACTAAAGAAGATGGCGAGAAGCGCTTTCAGATCAACGCGCAGAACTGCGTGCACTGCAAGACCTGCGACATCAAGGACCCTTCGCAGAACATCACATGGGTTGCACCGGAAGGCGCTGGCGGGCCGACTTACCCGAATATGTAAGGCAGCGGCAAGTTACAGGCGCTGATCTTGCCGCTTGTAGCTTGCCGTTAAACCCTGCAGCCCTCTTCTCCCGGACTGCGCTCAAAGTAACGTTTGTATTCACGGCTGAATTGCGACGCACTCTGATAGCCGACCCTGAGCGCGACCTGCGACACATTCAGCCCGTCGGCCACCAGCAGTTGCTGGGCCTTGAGCAGGCGCAGACGTTTGAGGTACTGCACCGGTGACAACAAGGTGCTGCGTTTGAAGTGCTCGTGAAAGGTCGAGGTACTCATGTTTGCGCAACTGGCCAGCGTGTCGACGTTCAGCGCGTGATCATAGTGCTCATGCAGATAGGTTACCGCCGAAGCAATCCGTGCGAATTGCCCCTGCTGTTCGACCAGCGCACGCAAAACCCCTGATTGCGGTCCACGCAGCGCGCTGTACAGCACCTCACGAATCCTTGATTGCCCCATCGCCTGACACTCCAGCGGATCGTGCAGACAACGCAGCAGGCGTTCGACGCTGTCACGCATCGCAGAGTCGATGCGTACCGAGGTCATCGACTCCGGGGTCTGCATCTGGCTTTCCTGGCCGCTGGCCGGGCCCATCGCTTGCACCAACTCGCCAAGCAGCACGCGGTCGATGGCTACCGATACGCCATACAACGGCTTGTCTGGAGTGGCAAAGGTTTCGCATTTGAACGGTACAGAAAGCGCCTGAATCAGGTAATGCCCGGTGCCATACTCAAACGTACGTGGCCCCAGGCAGGCGACCTTGCTGCCTTGCACGACGATCATCAGGCTCGGCTCGTAAATCTGCGGGCTGCTGGCGACATAGCCAAACGCCGAAAGCACGCGAACCTCGGGCAAATGCGTCGCCACAAAGCCGGGACGCACTGCCAGCGGCTGGATCAAGGAGACAAGCGTGGCATTGCCATCAATAACAACAGGTAACGTCATGGGAGCAGCCTGACAGAGAAACAGACAGCTGTATCATCGCAGATTTGCGCTTCATAGCCGACCCTGAAACGTCAGGCCGGAGGAATAGGCATGAAACACGTAGGATTCACCATAGCCACGAAGGGCACGTATCAGGACAATTGGTCGCCTCTATTCCGTAACACCTTGCGAGGTCAAACATGTACACAGCAATAGGTTATGCCGCACAGTCAGCTACCGCCCCCCTCGCCCCGATGACCTTCGAACGTCGCGCTCCGCGTGCCGACGACGTTGCCATCGAAATCCTCTACTGCGGCGTCTGCCACTCCGACATTCACCAGGCGCGCAACGAATGGGGCATCGCTGTTTACCCGCTGATGCCTGGCCATGAAATTGTCGGTCGCGTGACCGCCACTGGCGCCAACGCCAGCAAATACAAGGTCGGCGATCTGGTCGGTGTTGGCTGCATGGTCGATTCGTGCCGCGAATGCTCGGCCTGTAAATCGGATCTCGAGCAGTATTGCCTGGAAGGCCCGACCATGACCTACGCCACGCCTGACCGCGTGGACGGCAGCAACACCATGGGTGGCTACTCCAACAGCATCGTGGTCGCCGAGCATTTCGTTGTGCGCATTCCAGAGAAACTCGACCCGGCCGCTGCTGCGCCAATCCTTTGCGCAGGCATCACCACTTATTCGCCGCTCAAGCACTACGGTGTGAAGGCTGGCGACAAGGTCGGTATTCTGGGCATGGGTGGTCTGGGCCACATGGGCATCAAGTTCGCCAAGGCAATGGGCGCTGAAGTGACCCTGTTCACCCGCTCCGCAGCCAAGGCTCAGGAAGCACGTCGTCAGGGTGCAGATCATGTGATCGTGTCCACCGACGCTGAACAGATGAAAGCCGCTGCCGGTCATTTCGACTTCCTGCTCGACACCATTCCGGTCCAGCATGACCTGAACCCCTACCTGGAAACGCTGCGTTTTGACGGCGTGCACATTCTGGTCGGTCTGATCGAGCCGGTCGAGCCGCCAGTCCATGCAGCCCACTTGGTGATGAGCCGTCGCGTGCTGGCCGGTTCGCTGATCGGTGGTATCGCTGAAACTCAGGAAGTGCTGGATTTCTGCGCAGAGAACGACATCACCTGCGATATCGAAATGCTCGATATCCGCAACATCAACGAAGCCTACGAGCGCATGCTGGCCGGTGACGTGAAATACCGCTTCGTGATCGACATGGCCACGCTACAGGCCTGATTCACCGCGAATCAGCCGCCGAGATCGGCCGAGAGTTCCGCTGCTATCTGCTTGATCAGCGGGACCAGCTCGGCCATCTTCTCCAGCGGCATGTAGGGCACGGTACTGGCGACACTGATGCCGGCAACGATCTGTTTGCTGGCATCACGTACCGGCGCTGCAACGCAACGGATCGACGGTTCGTTGTCCTCCAGATCGAACGCATACCCTCCCTGCACATATTCTTCCCTTCGCGCCTGCAACTGCTCCCAGGTTTGCTGCTCATGAGCAGGCCATAGCGGATTCCTGCCACTGCTCGGCATGCTTGCGTTATACAAGCGCTGCCACTCCGGCAACCCGCTGTCCAGCAGCAACGCCTTGCCGATACCGGTTCGCACCAGCGGCATGCGATGCCCGACCCGCGAGCGCATTTCCGGGCCATTGCGACCAGGGTTCTTGTGCAGATAAAGCACGTCGTCCCCTTCCCGCACCGCCAGATGCACCGTATCGCCCGTCAGCTCCGACAGCCGATCCAGATATGGCCGGGCGAGCATTGCCAGTGGCACTTCTTCGCGCGCCTGAAACCCAAGCTCAATCAGTTTCGGTCCGAGCAGATAACCCACTTGAGGCACCACCCGAAGGTAGCGCTCTTCGACCAGGCAACTGGCCAAACGGTGAGTGGTGCTGCGTGTGGTGCCGATCAGCCGGGCGATTTCCTTCAGGTCCCGCGCACCACCGGCCACCGCCTGCACCACGCCAAGCCCGCGCAGCAGAGTCTGGGTCCCTGTCGGCGCCGGTTCTTTGCCGGTAATTTTTTCAGGGATGATCGAATCGTTGTGCATGACAGGCCATTTTCATAAAAGGGGCGGATCGAAAAGCTGACGGCATTATCGCCGCCAGCATCCAGATACGTCGACATCAGAGCTCGATACGCTCTACTTTGCCTACCAGCAGGATGTAAGACAGCGCGCCCAGCAATGCCAGCACCGAAATGTAAGTGATGGCCGGCGCAAACGAGTCACCCGTTGCCAGAAAGCCGATCACGATCGGCGTGGCGATGGCGGCGAGGTTGCCGATGAAGTTGAACGTGCCGCCAGTCAGGCCCAGCAAGCGCGCCGGGGCCAGGGTCGATACCAGCGACCAGGTGATCGACGCCAGACCGTTGCCGAAGAATGCCAGCGCCAGAAAGGTGATGACCAACGGGGTGGAGTCAACGAAGTTGGCACCGATGATCGAGGTCGAGATCAGCAGCCCGGCAATGATTGGCAACTTGCGCGCAAAGCCCACGCTATGCCCGCGACGGATCAGCCAGTCGGAAAAGAACCCCGAACACAGCACGCCGACAAACGCCGCAAGAAACGGCAACGACGCCAGCAGCCCGGACTTGATGAAATCCATGCCGCGGTATTTCACCAGATAGGTCGGGAACCAGGTCAGGAAGAACCATAGCGTGGAGTTCAGGCAGAACTGCCCCAGATAGATCCCCCACAGCTTGCGCTTGCTCAACACAATGCCCAGGTCCAGCCAGCTGAAACCCTGCTTCTGTTTTTCGACATCCTTCTGGATGTCTACCAGACCGCCGCCCTCTTTGATCAGGTCGATTTCCTGCTGATTGACACCTTTGAAGTCACGCGGCTCGCGATAGACCGTATACCAGATCAACGCCCACAGCACACCGACACCACCTGTAGCGACAAACACCATGTGCCAGCCATAGTGCGCCTGTAACCAGGCCAGCACCGGGGTTAGAAACGCCAGGCCGACGAACTGCCCCGAGGTATAGACGCCAATGGCGGTAGCCCGCTCGCGCTCGGGAAACCAGGTGGTCACGACACGGCTGTTGATCGGATAGGCAGGTGCTTCCAGCGCACCGACCGCCATGCGCAGTACGAACAGCGCAATAAAGCTGGCCGCAAAACCAAGCATGATGGTCGCGATGGACCACAGCAGCAGCGCCGCGGTGTAAAGGATACGCGGCGGCACACGGTCCACCAGCCAGCCACCAGGCAATTGCATGGCGGCATAGGTCCAGCCGAACGCGGAGAAGATCAGCCCGATGTGAACCGTATCAAGGCCCAGCTCGGCGGTCAGCGCAGGAGCGGCAATCGACAGGTTGCTGCGGTCCAGGTAGTTGATCACCACCGTAATGAACAGCAGCACCATGATGAAGAAACGTTTGCGGGACGGCGTCACCAGGGATGCCGCACCCTCAAGAGTTCGAGTGCGCATGGAATGTAGCCTCTTGTTGGATTTATTGAGGTCTGTGTTTCGATTGGCGAGCTCTCGTTCCCACGCTCCGCGTGGTAATGCATTTCGTGACGCTCTGCGTCACATACCTGCGCCGCACCGCGCTCTCAAAATCGTACGCAGAGCGTCCAGAACGGCATTCCCATGCAGAGCATGGGAACGATGATTACAAGTGCCGTATGCGGGAACGATGGTTACGGGGATTTACTGTGCTCTACCACTCGGCAAAACTGCCATCGGCATGGCGCCAGATCGGGTTGCGCCAGCGGTGGCCGATGGCCGCGCGTTCGATGACATATTCTTCGTTGATCTCGATGCCCAGGCCCGGCCCGTTGGGAATCTTGACCATGCCCTTGTCGTAGTCGAAGACTTCCGGGTGCTTCACGTAATCGAGCAGATCGTTGCTTTCGTTGTAGTGAATGCCCAGGCTCTGTTCCTGAATGAAGGCGTTGTAACAAACCGCGTCCAGTTGCAGGCATGCCGCCAGCGCGATAGGCCCGAGCGGACAATGCAGCGCCAGCGCGACGTCATACGCTTCGGCCATATTGGCGATCTTGCGGGTTTCAGTGATGCCACCGGCGTGGGACGCATCAGGCTGGATAATGTCGACATAACCTTCGCTCAACACGCGCTTGAAGTCCCAGCGTGAGAACAGCCGCTCACCCAGGGCAATCGGCGTGCTGGTCAGCGGTGCCAGCTCCTTCAGTGCTTCATAGTTCTCGCTGAGCACCGGCTCTTCGATGAACATCAGCTTGTAGGCGTCCAGCTCCTTCATCAGCACCTTGGCCATGGGCTTGTGAACCCGGCCATGGAAGTCCACACCGATGCCGACATTCGGCCCGACGGCATCGCGCACGGCAGCCACGTTGGCCAGCGCCAGGTCGACCTTGTCGAAGGTATCGAGAAATTGCAGCTCTTCGGTGCCGTTCATTTTCACCGCAGTAAAACCACGTCCGACCGCTTCTTTCGCAGCCCGCGCCGTGTCTGCAGGGCGGTCACCGCCGATCCACGAATAGACGCGAATCTTGTCACGCACCTGACCACCGAGCAGGTCGCTGACGGAAACGCCCAGGGCCTTGCCCTTGATGTCCCACAACGCCTGATCGATGCCTGCCAGGGCGCTCATGTGGATCGCCCCACCCCGGTAGAAGCCGCCGCGGTACAGCACCGTCCAGATGTCTTCGATGTTGCGCGGGTCCTTGCCGATCAGGTAATCGGAGAGTTCTTCCACAGCAGCGGCCACGGTGTGCGCGCGGCCTTCGACCACTGGCTCGCCCCAGCCGACAACGCCCTCGTCGGTCTCGACCTTGAGGAAGCACCAGCGCGGCGGAACGATGAACGTGGTGAGTTTGGTGATTTTCATGGGTGCGGTTTCTCTTGTTGATTCTCTTATTGGATAACGACTACCGGCGCCGGTCAGTCTGCAAGCGCTGCGCTGTGCTGCTTCCAGGCAGCCACATAGGCCTGGGCGCGCCCGGTAACGTCAGAGGTGCTCATGCCTGGCTTGAACAGCCCGGAGCCCAGGCCAAAGCCTTTCACGCCGGCATCGAGGAACACCTTCATGTTGTCCGGCGAGATCCCCCCGACCGGCAGCAGAATCGTGCCCTTGGGCAATACCGCCAGCCACGCCTTGACCACCGCGGGCGACATCTGCTCGGCAGGAAACAGCTTCAGCACATCAGCCCCTTCGGCCAGCGCGGCAAAGGCTTCGGTCGGCGTCGCCACGCCTGGTGAGAGGAACAGCCCGGCAGCCTTGGCTGCACGCAGCACCTTCGCATCGCTGTGCGGCATGACAATCACCTGGCCTCCGGCATCCTTGACCTGAGTCACCTGCTCCGGGGTCAGCACCGTTCCCGCACCGATCAGGCAATCGGCTGGCAGTTGCTGGCGCAACAAACGGATGCTGTCGAACGGCTGTGGAGAGTTGAGCGGCACTTCGATGACCCGAAACCCGGCCTCGTACAACACATCGCCAATCGCAGGCGCTTCTTCGGGACGCAGGCCGCGCAGAATTGCGACCAGACCGTTTTCCTTCAATGCTTGCTTGAGCATGTCACACCTCTTGAATGTGTTGGGACGAGCGGCGCGCGATCAGGCCGGCTTGAACGGCGACCTGCCAGAGGCCGCGCTCGGTCGCCTGCTCGGCCAATGTCACGCCGGGAAAGCCACAAACGGCCAGCCCGCGTGCATAGCGCGTGCACAGCGAATCGCTGCCGATGAGGACCACCGCAGGCAATTGTTCGTGGTTGTGCAGATGCAGCCTGGCGATGGCGCCCAGTTCATGGCCAATCAACAGGCCGGAAAGATAGTCAGGTTGCGCACTGGCAGCCAAATGCCCGGTAAGGCCGAGCGTTCGTGTGCTGAAAATCGTCGATAGCGGCCCGGCAGAGCCCGCGTCGGACAGGGCAATCGACAAGCCGCGGTCAAACGCCTGCTCGTCGAACGCCTCCGAAGGCTGCATGGTGCGTCCCAGAATAGTGTGCGCGCAGAGCGCGGCGTAGACCTCGCCGGTCATGAAGGTGTCGAAGTGAACAATGCGACCCCGTTCTACCTGCACCCATTTGGAGTGGCTGCCGGGCAGACCGATCAGCAGCTGCTGGCTGCTCTGCCCGGCGTCGAGGCCGGCCAGCACACCCAGCACCTGGGTTTCTTCGCCACGCATGACGTTGGGCAGGGTCGAGCGTTGCAGGACGCCGGGGATGATGTGCACCGTCACGCCGCGCACGCTGCGCACCGTCTGCAGCGCTGCGCTCAGCTCATTGACGCTGGCCGGCGTTTCCCGGTAAGCCGCCTCGCGCCAGCCCTGTGCGCTGCCGACCATGCCACAGGCAATCACCGGCAGGTCCGGTTGGGCATCGAGCCAGTCGCCGCACGCCTGGTCAAAGGCCAGTTCGAAACCGTCACTGCAGAACTGCCCCGCGATCAGCCGCGGCGTGGTCGGCAACTGCATGATGCCCGCGCTCAATGCGCGCTGTTCCAGTACCTGGCCATGTTCGCCAAGTCGATAAGCACGAAGTGAGGTTGTCCCCCAATCGAGCGCGATCAATTGCGCCTGCATTGCGTCACCTGTTGTTTTTTTGGAAGTGAGTGCAGGACGACTATAAACCCGTTGTTACACTTATCTCAATATGTAAATTTCAATCCCATATATAGGGAAAAAAGACAGTCAATCAAAAGTATCAGGCACTAAAAAACCCGCCTTCCTTTCGGAAAGCGGGTTTGCTGTAAAACCGAAGCCTCAACGCTCCAGCAGGATTCTCAGCATGCGGCGCAGCGGCTCTGCCGCGCCCCACAACAGCTGGTCACCCACGGTAAAGGCACCCAGGTACTGCGAACCCATGTTCAGTTTACGCAAACGGCCCACCGGAATACTCATGGTGCCGGTTACGGCAGTCGGGCTCAGCTCGTGCATGCTGGCTTCACGGTTGTTCGGCACCAGCTTGACCCAAGGGTTGTGCTGGCTGATCAAGCCTTCGATGTCCGCAATCGGCACATCCTTGTTCAGCTTGATGGTCAGCGCCTGGCTGTGGCAACGCATGGCACCGATGCGTACGCAAATGCCGTCGACCGGGATCGGGCTCTTGAAGCGACCGAGAATCTTGTTGGTCTCGGCCTGGCCTTTCCACTCTTCGCGGCTCTGGCCGTTCGGCAGCGCCTTGTCGATCCACGGGATCAGACTGCCCGCCAGTGGCACGCCGAAATTCTCGGTCGGGAACGACTCGCTGCGCATGGCTTCAGCCACCTTGCGGTCGATATCCAGAATGGCGCTGGCCGGGTTGGCCAGATCATCGGCCACCGAGGCATGCACGGCGCCCATCTGCCTGATCAGCTCACGCATGTTCTGCGCGCCGGCTCCGGAGGCCGCCTGATAGGTCATGACGTTCATCCACTCGACCAGCCCGGCGTCGAACAGACCGCCCAGGCCCATCAGCATCAGGCTGACCGTGCAGTTGCCGCCGATATAGTTTTTGGTGCCCGCATCCAGCTGCTGATCGATGACCTTGCGGTTCACAGGGTCGAGCACGATAACGGCGTCATCCTGCATGCGCAGACTGGAGGCGGCATCGATCCAGTAACCCTGCCAGCCGGCTTCGCGCAGCTTGGGGAACACCTCATTGGTGTAGTCGCCACCCTGACAGGTCAGCACTACGTCCAGGGTTTTCAGCTCGTCGATGCTGTAGGCGTCTTTCAGTGGCGCAACATCCTTGCCCACCGAAGGCGCCTGGCCACCGACATTGGAAGTAGTGAAAAACACCGGCTCAATGAGATCGAAGTCCTGCTCTTCCCGCATCCGCTGCATGAGCACGGAACCGACCATGCCGCGCCAACCGATCAGACCTACACGTTTCATCGCAACTACACCTTGAATAAAAGTGGGACCACCGCTCTGCGCATGCACAGCAGGCGGCGGGCCAGAGAGATTACAGATTCCGCAGCGCGGCGACTACTGCATCGCCCATTTCCTGCGTACCGACTTTGACTTTGCCTTCCGACCAGATGTCGCCGGTGCGAATGCCCTGATCCAGTACCACGCTGACCGCCTTCTCGATGGCGTCAGCAGCATCGGTCAGGTTGAAGCTGTAACGCAGCATCATCGATACCGACAGAATGGTCGCCAGCGGGTTGGCAATGCCTTTGCCGGCGATGTCCGGCGCCGAACCATGACAAGGCTCGTACATGCCCTTGTTGGCGGTGTCCAGCGAAGCCGACGGCAGCATGCCGATGGAACCGGTGAGCATCGACGCCTGATCGGACAGAATGTCGCCGAACAGGTTGTCGGTCACGATTACATCGAACTGCTTGGGCGCACGAACCAGCTGCATGGCGGCGTTATCGACATACATGTGGCTGAGTTCGACTTCAGGGTAATCCTTGGCCACCTGCTCGACGATTTCGCGCCACAGCTGGCTGGACGCCAGCACGTTGGCCTTGTCTACCGAGCAGAGCTTTTTGCCACGCACCATGGCCATGTCGAAACCGACCTTGGCAATGCGGCGGATCTCGCTTTCGCTGTACGGCAGCGTGTCATAGGCCTGACGCTCGCCATTATCCAGCACGCGAGTGCCGCGTGGCGCGCCGAAGTAGATGCCACCGGTCAGTTCGCGGACGATCAGGATGTCCAGACCGGCAACGATTTCCGGCTTGAGGCTCGACGCATCCGCCAGTTGCGGGTAAAGGATCGCCGGACGCAGATTGCCAAACAGGCCCAGTTGCGAACGAATTTTCAGCAGACCGCGTTCAGGACGGATGTCGCGCTCGATGGTGTCCCATTTCGGGCCGCCGACTGCGCCCAGCAGTACGGCATCGGCCGCACGGGCGCGATCCAGGGTCTCGTCTGCCAGCGGCACGCCGTGTTTGTCGATGGCTGCGCCGCCGATCACGTCGTGGGTCAATTCAAAGCCCAGCTGATACTTTTCGTTGGCCAGTTCCAGCACCTTGACCGCTTCGGTCATGATTTCCGGACCAATACCATCACCTGGGAGAATCAGAATCTGCTTGCTCATAACATCCTCGATTTTGTGCATCGGCGTCGTGAACAACGCCTGTTTATAACGCTCGCAGCGGCGAAAAATTTATCACCTGTCTTAAACACTTTTGCCAGCAAGGCGCAGGGCCCCTTGCTGGCAAACAGACAGGTTGCGATGAATCAATCAGTCGCGGAACAGCCACGGCTGACTGGCGCGGTGCCTGCTTTCGAAACTGGCAATGGCGTCAGCGTCCATCAGCGTCAGGCCGATGTCGTCCAGGCCATTGAGCAGGCAATGTTTGCGGAACGCATCGATTTCAAAGCTCAGCACCTTGCCGTCGGGACGGGTCACGGTCTGCGCCTGCAGATCAATGCTCAACTGGTAGCCGGGGCTGGCCTCGACCTGCTTGAACAGCTCGTCGACCTCGGCTTCAGACAGAATGATCGGCAACAGGCCGTTCTTGAAGCTGTTGTTGAAGAAAATGTCCGCGTAGCTCGGCGCAATAATCGCGCAGAAACCATACTCTTCCAGTGCCCACGGCGCATGCTCGCGACTGGAGCCACAACCGAAGTTTTCCCGAGCCAGCAGTACGCTTGCACCCTGGTAACGCTCATGGTTGAGCACGAAGTCATGGTTCAGCGGACGCTTGGAGTTGTCCTGATACGGCTGCCCCACATCCAGATAACGCCACTCATCGAACAGGTTCGGGCCAAAACCCGTGCGCTTGATCGACTTGAGGAACTGCTTGGGGATGATCTGGTCGGTGTCGACATTGGCACGATCCAGAGGAGCGACCAGGCCATTGTGCTGGGTAAAGGCTTTCATGCTGGATTCCTCAGAGCTGGATCAAGTCGCGAACGTCAATGAAACGGCCATTGACCGCCGCCGCGGCAGCCATCGCAGGGCTTACCAGATGCGTGCGGCCGCCAGCCCCCTGACGGCCTTCGAAGTTGCGGTTGGACGTGGATGCACAGTGCTCGCCGGAACCCAGGCGGTCCGGGTTCATCGCCAGGCACATCGAGCAGCCCGGCTCACGCCATTCAAAACCGGCTTCGATGAACACCTTGTCCAGCCCTTCCTTCTCGGCCTGTTCCTTGATCAGGCCCGAACCCGGCACCACGATGGCCTGCTTGATGGTCGCGGCCACCTTGCGGCCCTTGGCGACGTCGGCAGCCGCGCGCAGGTCTTCGATCCGCGAGTTGGTGCAGGAACCGATGAACACCCGGTCCAGCTGGATATCGGTGATCGGCTGATTGGCTTTCAGGCCCATGTACTTCAAGGCGCGCTCGATGGAGCCACGCTTGACCAGATCCGGCTCTTGCGCAGGGTCCGGCACGTTTTGATCGACGGCAAGCACCATTTCCGGCGAAGTGCCCCAGCTGACCTGTGGCTTGATCTGCGCGGCGTCCAGCCTGACCACGGTGTCGAATACAGCGTCAGCGTCGGAAACCAGATCCTTCCAGGCCTCGACTGCCAGGTCCCATTCCGCACCTTTAGGAGCAAACGGACGACCCTTGACGTACTCGACGGTCTTTTCGTCGGTGGCAACCATGCCGACCCGGGCACCGGCTTCGATGGACATGTTGCAGATGGTCATGCGGCCTTCGATAGACAGGTCGCGAATCGCGCTGCCAGCGAACTCGATGGCGTAACCGTTACCGCCCGCCGTACCGATCTTGCCGATCACGGCCAGCACGATGTCTTTTGCTGTCACGCCGAACGGCAGTTGCCCTTCGACCGAGACCAGCATGTTCTTCATTTTCTTGGCAACCAGGCACTGAGTCGCGAGCACGTGCTCGACCTCGGAAGTGCCGATACCGTGCGCCAGCGCACCAAACGCGCCGTGGGTCGAGGTGTGCGAGTCACCGCAGACCACGCTCATGCCTGGCAGGGTTGCGCCCTGCTCCGGGCCGATCACGTGAACGATGCCCTGACGCGGGTCGTTCATCTTGAATTCGGTAATGCCGTACTCGTCGCAGTTGTCATCGAGGGTCTGCACCTGCAGCCGCGACACCTGATCTTCAATGGCGTCGATACCCCCCTTGCGTTCCGAGGTGGTCGGAACGTTATGGTCAGGCGTGGCGATGATCGAGTCGATCCGCCATGGCTTGCGCTTTGCCAGCCGCAGGCCTTCGAACGCTTGCGGCGAGGTCACTTCGTGGATGATATGGCGGTCAATGTAGATCAGCGCCGAACCGTCGTCGCGCTGCTTGACCAAATGCGAATCCCAGAGCTTGTCGTAGAGCGTTTTCCCGGCCATCGGACGTACTTCCTCATCAGCTTGTTTCTATGCCTTGGGCAATCGTGACGATGACCCCTTGGCTTGTGCGGTCATCCTATGGAATATGCTTAAATAACTCAAATTCATAATTTTCATACTTTGGATAACCAAATGGAATCCGACCATGGATCTCGCCAACCTTAATGCTTTTATTGCCATCGCCGAGACCGGTAGCTTTTCCGGGGCAGGCGAACGCCTCTACCTGACTCAACCGGCCATCAGCAAGCGCATTGCCGGTCTGGAGCAACAATTGAATGTGCGCCTGTTCGACCGCCTGGGTCGGGAAGTCAGCCTCACCGAGGCCGGGCGCGCCCTGCTGCCGCGTGCCTATCAGATTCTCAACGTGCTGGATGACACTCGCCGCGCGCTGACCAACCTGACCGGCGAAGTCACCGGACGGCTGACTCTGGCGACCAGTCATCACATCGGTCTGCATCGCCTGCCCCCGGTATTACGGGCATTTACCCGTACCTATCCAAAGGTCGCACTGGACATTCAGTTCCTGGACTCGGAAATTGCCTATGAGGAAATTCTTCACGGGCGCGCCGAACTGGCAGTCATTACACTCGCACCCGAACCGCATACGCTGATCCGCGCCGTGCCCGTGTGGGACGACCCGCTGGACTTCGTCGCGGCACCGGAACATCCGCTGGCCAACAGCGGCCCCATGAAACTGGAGGATGTCGTGCGCTATCCGGCAGTATTTCCGGGCGGTAACACGTTTACCCATCACATTGTCAGCGGCTTGTGCGAAGCCCAGGGCCTCAAGCCCAACATCGCGATGAGTACCAATTATATGGAGACCATCAAGATGATGGTGTCCATCGGCCTTGCCTGGAGCGTTCTGCCACGCACCATGCTTGACGAACAAGTGGCGCGCATTCCATTACCGGGCGTGCAGCTCAATCGCCAGCTAGGCTACATCCTGCATACCGAACGCACGCTATCGAATGCAGCAAGAGCATTCATGAAACTGCTCGATGCGCAGACATAGTGGGTAGACCATGCTGCAAACCGCAGACTGATCGCTCTATCGGTTCTTTCGATTAAAGGCTCGTGATCACATGTCCAACCCACCGGATAACTCCGTGCTGAAAGTCCCTGCACAGGCAGCCGCCCCCAGTCTGCCGCCGACAGGCGCGGAGCGCGTCCTCCAGCAAACCCGGGACCGTCTGGAACTGGCGCTGGAACTGGCGCAGATGGGCACCTGGGATCTGGACATCACCGGCAACCGGCTGCAAGCCTCGGCCCGTGCGTCTGCGCTGCACGGCATGGCGGCACTGCCCTTCGACGAGGATGGCCGGCAGTTCTTCGGCAGCCTGCCCGCTGAAGAGCGCCGGCGCATGCGCGCAGTTTATGCTGCAGCACTGGAAAACCAGCAGGACTGCCTCCAGGTGACCTACCGGTTTCAATTGCAAAACGGCACATCGCGACTGCTTGAAAGCCGTGCACGAATCTATCGCAATGAACATGGCCAGGCCGTGAAGCTGTCCGGAACCGTGCTGGACATCACTCAACAGTGCGTCCAGTCGGCGCTGGAGGCCAGCGAGGAGAAGTTTGCCAAGGCATTTCACTCAAGCCCGGACTCGATCACCATCACTGAAATCGAGTCAGGCCGCTATGTAGAGGTCAATGACGGCTTCTGTCGCCTGACCGGCTTCAGCGCCCAGGAAGTCGTGGGGCGCACCGCCCACGAAATCGGTATCTGGTCCGACACCGTGCAGCGCGAATACATGATTGACGAGCTACGCCAGAAAGGCCGCGTGCATCATCGCGAAATGAATGGCCAGGACAAGCACGGCGCGCCTCTGGTGCTGGACATCTCGGTCGAGTTCATCACCCTGAACAATACCGCCTGCCTGCTGATGAACGCCCGAGACATCGGCCAGCTGAAAACCGCCCAGGCACAGGTTCAGCATCTGGCTTATCACGACCCGCTCACCGGGCTGCCCAACCGCGCGCTGCTGATGGACCGCCTCAGCCAGCAAGTCTCGCTGCTCCAGCACCAGAACCTGCGCGGTGCCCTGCTGTTTCTTGACCTGGACCATTTCAAGCACATCAATGACTCACTCGGCCACCCGGTGGGCGACAGCGTGCTGAGTATCATTGCCGCGCGCCTGGAGGCCAGCGTACGCCAAGAGGACACCGTGGCCCGCCTGGGCGGTGACGAGTTCGTGGTGCTGATCTGCGGGCTGGACGGCACCCGCGATGAAGTCACTCAGCAGGTCCGCGTGCTGGCCGATAACCTTCGCGAGCTGCTGGCCGAGCCGATGTTCCTCGACGGTCATCGCCTGCAGGTCACGCCGAGCATCGGCATCGTTCTGATTCCGGACGATGGCCTGGCCCCTGCCGATTTGCTCAAACGGGCCGATATTGCGCTGTATCGCGCCAAGGATTCCGGACGCAATGCGTCACAGTTTTTCCATGTGTCCATGCAGCAGGCCGTCAGCCAGCGCCTGCGTCTTGAAAACGACTTGCGACTGGCGCTGACCCGCAACGAATTCCAGCTGCACTTCCAGGCCCAGATCGATTGCCGGGACCAGTACATTACCGGCGCAGAGGCGCTGCTGCGCTGGGACCACCCCGAATACGGGTTGCTGTCGCCTGATCAGTTTGTCCAGATACTTGAAGAAAGCGGGATGATTCTGGAGGTCGGCAGCCACATTCTGGACGAAGCCTGCAAAACCGGCGGCCTGCTTTTAAAGCAGGGGCTGATCTCGAAAAACAAATTCCTGATGGGCGTCAATATCAGCCCGCGTCAGTTCCGCCAGAACGATTTTATCGAGCGTGTGCAACACAGCCTCAAGTTGCACCAGTTGCCTGCCTCCATGCTCAAGCTGGAAATCACCGAAGGCATTGTCATCCAGAACCTTGATGACACCATCCTCAAAATGCGCAGCCTGAAAGAATTGGGCGTGAGCTTTGCGATGGACGACTTCGGCACCGGCTACTCCTCACTGACTTACCTCAAGCGCTTGCCGGTGGATACGCTGAAGATTGACCAGTCCTTCGTTCAGGACGCTACCAGCGACCCCAACGATGCAGAAATCATTCGCGCCATCGTGGCCATGGCCCAGAGCCTCAACCTTAACGTCATCGCTGAAGGCGTCGAAACGCCGGAGCAACTGGCGTTCCTGGAAAGAGTGGGCTGTTACAACTACCAAGGCTACCTGTTCAGCGAACCGCTGCCTGGGCCGCAGTTCGAGAACCTGCTGCAGCTCAAGCGGCAGTTACAGGAAAGTGCGTCTCTGGAGTGAAGACAGAAAAGGCGCCCGAAGGCGCCTCTTCTATAGAACAACTGATTAACTGCCCAGTACTTTCTGGGTATTGAGCGGAATGCGCTTTGGTTTTGCCTCTTCCGGCACGTTGCGCACCAGGTCGATGCTCAACAGACCGTGAGACAGGTCGGCACCCTTGACCTCGATATTGTCGGCCAGCCTGAACGACAGCTTGAATTCACGCCGGGCAATACCCTGATGCAGATAGGTCACGTTGTCGGCTTCCTGCTCGCGCTTGTTGCCGATCACGGTCAATACGCCCTTCTCGACTTGTAGTTCAAGGTCCTGCTCTTGCATGCCTGCTGCAGCAATCACGATCCGGTAATGATCATCGGTATGCCGCTCCACGTTGTATGGAGGGTAACCGCTGGCTGTCTCATTTCGTGCCGCCGACTCGAAAAGGTCGTTGAAGCGGTCGAAACCCACGGAATGACGAAAGAGTGGGGCCAGTGAAAATGCAGTCGCCATGATAAGTTCTCCTGTTTGTCAGCGAGTGGTTTACGCGACCCGTATCCGGCATCGCTTGATCACCAAAATAGGGATACCCATTCACTTTTCAAGAGACTTTTTTCAGGTTTTTTTTGACCGTTCGTCGGGGTTAGGTTTGGGGTAAGCCGCCGGGCAGGCAGCCCAACATCACACCGATTCGATCACAGTCGGTTTCGCGGCGTAGCGCATTGAACATGAGGGTCGCCTCAGGGTAGCTCTTGGTCAGCAGCACCAACCATTGCTTGAGACGACCCGGCGCCTGAATGAGCGTCATTTTAATCAGACAGGCCTGCCAGAAAGCGCGCAGCATCGGCTGCAACTCGCCCCATGTCATCGGCACGACCTCTTCCCCCTTCTGTGCCGCAGCAATCTGCCGGGCCAGATCAGGGCGCGCCACCAAGCCGCGACCAATCATGATGTCGCGTGCGCCGCAGATTTCCCGGCAACGACGCCAATCGTCAACGGTCCAGATTTCACCGTTGGCCACCACAGGGATCTTGACCACCTCCTGAATGCGCGCAATCCACTCCCAGTGCGCGGGCGGCTTGTAACCGTCGACCTTGGTGCGCGCATGAACGACGATTTGCTCTGCCCCGCCGTCAGCCAGTGCCCGGGCACAGTCCAGCGCGCCATCGGTGTTTTCGTAACCCAGACGCATCTTGGCTGTTACAGGAATATGTTTGGGTACCGCACGGCGTACCTGGCTGACGATGGAATGCAGCAGTTCCGGCTCTTTGAGCAGAATTGCGCCGCCACGCGAGCGGTTTACGGTCTTGGCCGGGCAGCCGAAGTTGAGGTCCAGTACCGGTGCGCCCAACTCACAGGCGAACGCGGCGTTCTCGGCCAGACACACTGGGTCGGAGCCCAACAGCTGGAGCCGCAACGGCGTGCCTGCGTCGGTCTTCGCGCCTTTGTGGAATTCCGAAGCGTATTTGTAAAAGTAGTGTGCAGGCATCAAACGCTCGGACACCCGAATGAATTCGGTCACGCACCAATCGATACCACCTACTTTCGTCAGGGCATCGCGCAGGATGTCGTCGACCAACCCCTCCATGGGCGCCAGAGCAATTTGCATGGGTCACACTCGAAAAAAAGTCCGGCAGTTTACTGCCCGGCGTGCGGATTGGGAACGGTGCCGTCAGGGATGGCTGCGCCGTAGCCGTCAATGAACTCGGCAGGCATGCGCTTGGGCCGACCGCTGGACAGCTCGATACAGACAAAGGTGGTTTGCGCGCGCAGCAACGTCAGGTTGTCGGCGGGCCGCTTGAGCTGAAAGCAACGGGTCATTTTCAGGCGGCGATCCCAATCGACGATCCAGGTCGCCAGTTGCAGTTCATCGTTCTCATAGGCACTGGCCAGGTAGTCGATCTCGTGTCTGACCACCGCCATGGCCCGGTCCAGACGCCGGTATTCGGTCAGGTCCAGGCCCAGATACTGCGAATGCCGCCAGGCACAGCGCTCCAGCCAGGAGACGTACACGGCATTATTGGCATGCCCCAGCCCGTCGATGTCTTCAGCGCCGACGTTCAGATCAATGACGAAAGGCGTTGCCCGATCCCAGACCATGCGTGCTCCTGCTTGAGTGAATTTGGTGTGCGGAGAGTGTAGCGGTTCATTAACCTCGTTCACACGACGGTCTGCAATGCCCGTAATGTTGACTATCGTGCCGATGCTCCGCGTCGGCATGCAGTTCTGGACGCTCTGCGTCCTCTTTGTGGCGCTACGCGTCACACTTGGGGTTCTGCGAGTGCCATCGTGGCGAAAAAAGCGTTTTTATGTGCAGTAACTTCGGCGAGGCATGATGCAGTACAGACGTGACGCCTTGCGTCATCTGATGCAGGCCACCGAAGCATTGGCGCGAGGGTCAGTTGGATTTGTGTATGGAAACAGCAAGAATCTGAAAGGAAGGATTTTTCAAACCCTGAAAAAACAAAAGGGCCATTCAATAATCGAATGACCCTTGGTCCCGCAGAGCGGGAAATCGTGGCGTCCCCTAGGGGACTCGAACCCCTGTTACCGCCGTGAAAGGGCGGTGTCCTAGGCCACTAGACGAAGGGGACGCAAAACCTTCAGTCAGACTCATCGAACGATGAACCCTGGCAAATTTGGTGGAGCTTAGCGGGATCGAACCGCTGACCTCCTGCATGCCATGCAGGCGCTCTCCCAGCTGAGCTAAAGCCCCGGATTTATCGCCTCGCGGCGGAGATCAACGTTGAAGTATCACTCGGTGAAACTGGCGTCCCCTAGGGGACTCGAACCCCTGTTACCGCCGTGAAAGGGCGGTGTCCTAGGCCACTAGACGAAGGGGACAAAACCTTCTTACAAAACAAACGGTCGCTGGATCCGTTTGTTTCACATCGTCCCAGAGCAGTGTAGCAGCGCTCTGAAACGCTAAATTTGGTGGAGCTTAGCGGGATCGAACCGCTGACCTCCTGCATGCCATGCAGGCGCTCTCCCAGCTGAGCTAAAGCCCCACATCAGTGGACGGGGCGCATATTAAGCGTGAGTGACAGGGCTGTCAAATTTATTTTTTACATTTTCCAAACTTTTTTGTCGGTAATACAACCACTTACCTTTAAACCCCCGGAAAACCGGGGGCGTCTGACAGGAACAGGGAACGCCTCAGGCGATGGAGCCCAGCAGCTTTTCCCATTCCTTGTTTTCTTTTTTCGAAACGCCACCCAGCAAATCCAGAGCCTGACGCAGGCGGAAGCGGGTCAGGTCCGGACCGAGGATTTCCATCGCATCGGTCACCGAGACCGAATTGGCCTGGCCGGTAATCGCCGCAAACATCAAGGGCATGGCGTCACGCAGCTTAAGCTCGAGGTGCTCGACGACGGCCTGGATGCAGCCCATGATCCGGTCTTTCTCCCACTGGCGCAGCGACTCCAGCTTCCACAGAATCAACTGCATCACCTGACGGACCTGCTCCGGGGACAACTTCTTGTGCTCGAACAGCTTCACATCGGGCGTAACGCCACCGGCGAAGAAGAACCCGGCCAGCGGAGCGACCTGACTGAAGGTCTCTACCCTGCCCTGCACGTGCGGTGCGATCTTCATCATGTAGTCGGGGTTCAGTGCCCACGTTTTCAACCGGCTGGCAAACTCCTCGACCGGCAGATCACGCAACCACTGACCATTGAGCCAGGACAGTTTTTCGATATCGAAGATCGGCCCGCCCAGCGAAACACGCGACAGGTCGAAGTTGTCGACCATTTCCTGCAACGAGAACTTCTCGCGCTCGTCAGGCATCGACCAGCCCATGCGGCCCAGGTAGTTGAGCATGGCTTCAGGCATGAAGCCCATGCGCTCGTAGAAGGTCACCGAGGTCGGGTTCTTGCGCTTGGACAGCTTGCTCTTGTCGGGGTTACGCAGCAGCGGCATGTAGCACAGCTGTGGCTTGTCCCAGCCGAAGTACTCGTACAGCAGGATCAGTTTGGGTGCCGATGGCAGCCATTCTTCGCCGCGCAGTACGTGGGTGATGCCCATCAGGTGGTCATCGACGACGTTGGCGAGGAAATAGGTCGGCAGGCCGTCGGTCTTCATAAGGACCTGCATGTCCATGCGGTCCCACGGGATTTCGACTTCGCCGCGCAGCATGTCCGGCACGACGCAGACGCCTTCGGTCGGCACTTTCATGCGAATCACGTGGGGCTCGCCAGCGTCCAGGCGGCGCTGCACTTCTTCCTTGGAGAGCAGCAAGGCGCGACCGTCATAGCGCGGGGTTTCGCCCTTGGCCTGTTGCTCGGCGCGCATTTCGTCCAGTTCTTCGGCGGTGCAGAAGCACGGGAAAGCGTGACCCAGCTCGACCAGTTGCTGCGCGTATTTCTGGTAGATATCGCCCCGCTCGCTTTGACGATACGGGCCGTGTGGACCACCGACATCCGGCCCTTCGCTCCACTCGATACCCAGCCAGCGCAGTGCGTCGAAGATCTGCTGTTCGGACTCGCGGGTCGAGCGCAGTTGATCGGTGTCTTCAATGCGCAGAATGAACTCGCCGCCATGCTGTTTGGCAAAGCAGTAGTTGAACAGCGCAATGTAGGCCGTGCCGACGTGAGGGTCGCCCGTGGGCGATGGCGCGATGCGGGTACGAACGGTGGTCATGGAAAATTCCGAAATAGGTCGATCAAGCGCGGAATGTTAACAGGCTGGGGGCATGCGGCTCCAGCGTGGGCAATATGATTGCATTCGTGCTCCGCACTCAGCGCTGCTCACAGGGCCCAATGGATGCTGAAAAAAGACTTGAAGCCACATAGTTCTCGTTCCGCACGCTCCGCGTGGGAATGCAGTTCGTGACGCTCCGCGTCACACAGCGGTTCTGCGATGTCAGTTGGGTCGGGGTTCGGCTCAGGTCACCTTTGCGCCCTTACGGCGCCCTACTTTGAGGGACCAAAGTAGGCAAAGTCCCCGCTCCTGTTTCCGGCCCGACTTCGTCGGGTTCCTTCGCCCTGGCACTGATCCGGGGGTCGCCGCAACGGACCATCCATGGTCCGGTGCGGCTAGCCTGGCGTCCTGCCAGGCTACCCCCGGATCAGCGCCAGGACTCAGCCGTCACTAAGGTCGCACTCTGCGTCGTCAGTGCCACCGTGATCGAAAAGCGCGTATGGCGGCATCATGCAGGCGCAGCATGACATTGTGCGGCACTAAAGACTCGTGGCGCAGAGCGTCACGAACTGCATGCAGACGTGGCCCATCGGCATAAGAGGTGACGTGCCCAATGCTTCAAACCGCCAGCAACCGCTCCCGCAACTTGCCGATCTCGTCGCGCATCTGCGCAGCAGCTTCGAATTCCAGGTCGCGGGCCAACTGGTACATTTTCTCTTCCAGTTGACGAATGCGCTTGTTGATCTCGCTCGGTGAGCGCAGTTCGTTTTCGTAGCGAGCGTTTTCTTCGGCGGCCTTGGCCATGCCTTTGCGCTTCTTGCTGCGCGAGCCTGGCACCGTGGCACCTTCCATGATGTCGGCAACGTCCTTGAACACGCCTTTTGGGGTAATGCCGTGCTCAAGGTTGAAGGCGAGCTGTTTATCGCGGCGCCGTTCGGTTTCGCCAATGGCGCGCTCCATGGAGCCGGTAATGCGGTCGGCGTACAGGATCGCCCGGCCATTGAGGTTACGCGCAGCCCGACCGATGGTCTGAATCAGCGAACGGTCAGAACGCAGGAAACCTTCCTTGTCGGCATCGAGAATCGCCACCAGCGACACTTCCGGCATGTCCAGGCCCTCGCGCAGCAGGTTGATCCCCACCAGCACATCGAAGGTGCCCAGACGCAGGTCGCGGATGATCTCGACACGTTCAACCGTATCGATGTCCGAGTGCAGGTAACGCACTCGCACCCCGTGGTCGCTGAGGTAATCGGTCAAATCCTCTGACATGCGCTTGGTCAGCGTGGTGACCAGCACCCGCTCTTCCAGCGCCGTACGTTTGTGGATTTCCGACAACAGGTCGTCGACCTGGGTCAGCGCCGGGCGGATTTCGATCTGCGGGTCCACCAGGCCGGTCGGACGCACGACCTGCTCCACGACGCGCCCGGCGTGTTCCGCTTCATAGTTGCCCGGCGTCGCCGAGACAAAAATGGTTTGCGGGCTGATCGCCTCCCACTCGTCAAAGCGCATGGGCCGGTTATCCAGCGCCGATGGCAAACGAAACCCGTACTCGACCAGGGTTTCCTTGCGTGAGCGGTCACCTTTATACATCGCGCCGACCTGCGGCACGCTGACGTGGGACTCGTCGATCACCAGCAAGGCATCGGGGGGCAGGTAATCGAACAGAGTCGGTGGCGGCGCACCGGAAGGACGGCCCGACAGGTAGCGCGAGTAGTTTTCGATACCGTTGCAGTAGCCCAGCTCCAGCATCATCTCCAAATCAAAGCGGGTCCGTTGCTCCAGACGCTGGGCTTCCACGAGCTTGTTCTGAGTGCGCAGGTATTCAAGACGCTCCTGCAGCTCGACCTTGATCCCTTCCATTGCCTCAACCAGCGTCTCGCGCGGGGTAACGTAATGGCTCTTGGGGTAGAACGTGAAGCGCGGCAGCTTGCGGATCACCTCACCGGTCAGCGGATCGAACGCCGACAGGCTCTCGACCTCATCATCGAACAGCTCGACGCGGATCGCTTCCAGATCGGATTCGGCCGGGTAGATATCGATGACATCGCCACGCACCCTGAACGTCGCACGGGCAAAGTCCATGTCGTTACGGGTGTACTGCAGGTCGGCCAGTCGCCGCAACAGGGCGCGCTGATCAAGTTTGTCGCCGCGATCGATGTGCATGACCATGCGCAGATAGGTTTCCGGGCTGCCCAGGCCGTAGATGCACGACACCGTGGTGACGATGATCGCGTCCTTGCGCTCCAGCAGCGCCTTGGTTGCAGACAGGCGCATCTGCTCGATGTGGTCGTTGATCGACGCATCCTTCTCGATGAAGGTGTCCGACGACGGTACATAGGCCTCAGGCTGGTAGTAGTCGTAATAGGAAACGAAGTATTCCACGGCGTTGTTCGGGAAGAACGCCTTGAACTCGCCATACAACTGCGCGGCCAGGGTCTTGTTCGGCGCCAGGACCAGCGTCGGGCGCTTCACCTGAGAGATCACGTTGGCGATGCTGAACGTCTTGCCCGAGCCGGTCACCCCCAGCAAGGTCTGGTGCGCGAGCCCTGCGTCGATCCCTTCGACCAGTTGGCGAATGGCCTCGGGCTGATCGCCGGCTGGCTCAAAACGGGTAACGAGCTGAAACTCGGACATATCCTACCTCTTGGTTCATACGCGACGTGATTCGTACGCGACGGGATCGCGCAAAGGGCTCGCCTCACCTGAATGGACTGACAGGCCATGACGAAATCATCGCCAACGCCCGGTCCCGCCGGGAAAAGGCGTGCGATGTCTTGAAATGATGCTTACTAGATGGAGCCATATGCTGGCCTTTCAAGTCACACACTTAAAGCATTGAGGTTCGAACGGGACGAACGTTCTGAAAATATGCATATAAACCTCGAAAAAAGCCGTCCGGCCTGTCGCCCGACAAGGGGATGCTCTCTATACTAAGCGCTGTTTGTGCACCGCTTTGGCGCATTCAGCCGCAGCGTGCATCCCTACCCACTCTTCATCAAGAGCCGCCGCACAATGAGCCTGTTTTCCGCTGTCGAAATGGCACCCCGCGATCCGATCCTGGGTATCAACGAAGCCTTCAACGCTGACACCCGCACCACCAAGGTCAACCTTGGCGTAGGCGTCTACTGTGATGAAGACGGGCGCATTCCTCTGCTGCGTGCCGTGGCTGAAGCTGAAAAGATCCGTGTCGCCCAGCACGCGCCGCGCGGTTACCTGCCGATCGACGGCATTGCCGCTTATGACCAGGCCGTGCAAAAACTGCTGTTGGGGGCCGATTCACCGCTGATCGCCTCAGGCCGTGTACTGACCACTCAATCGGTCGGCGGCACAGGTGCCTTGAAGATTGGTGCCGACTTCCTCAAGCAACTGCTGCCCAACGCAGTGGTAGCGATCAGCGACCCAAGCTGGGAAAACCACCGCGCGCTGTTCGAAACCGCAGGTTTCCCGGTGCAGAACTATCGCTACTACGACGCTGCCACCCACGACGTGAACCGCGCCGGCATGCTTGAAGACCTGCAGAACCTGCCGAACAACTCGGTCGTCGTGCTGCACGCCTGCTGCCACAACCCGACCGGCGTCGACCTGAGCCTGGACGACTGGAAAAAAGTGCTGGAAGTGGTCAAGGCCAAGGGCCACGTACCGTTTCTGGACATGGCGTATCAGGGCTTCGGTCAAGGCATTCAGGAAGATGCACTGGCTGTGCGCCTGTTCGCCGAGTCGGGCCTGACCTTCTTCGCCTCCAGCTCGTTTTCCAAATCGCTGTCGCTGTATGGCGAACGTGTCGGCGCGCTGTCGATCATTACCGAATCGAAAGAAGAAACCGCCCGCGTTCTGTCGCAGGTCAAGCGCGTGATCCGCACCAACTACTCCAACCCGCCGACCCACGGCGCAATCATTTCCGCTGCGGTCCTCAATGACCCGGCACTGCGCGCCCTGTGGGAAGAAGAACTCGGCGAGATGCGCGTGCGTATCCAAGGCATGCGCAAAGCCATGGTCGAGCGCCTGGCGGATAACCCGGCTGGTCAGGACTTCAGCTTTGTCGGCCGTCAGTGCGGCATGTTCTCCTATTCCGGCCTGACCGCCGCACAGGCACAACGCCTGCGCAGCGAATTCGGCATCTACGCGCTGGATACCGGGCGTATCTGCGTGGCGGCGCTGAACCAGAAGAATATTGATGCCGTGTGCGACGCAATCAAAAAAGTGCTCTAACCGCGCTGCCTATATTTTCTGTAGCGAACCTGTTCGCGAAGGCTATATTCCGTTCCATGCATCTCATGCAACTGTACGGCCCCCTTCGCGAACATCGCACCTCCCGTAGCCTCACACAACACCCAATCCTGCATCACCCTCCTTCAGCACCGTTCGGCAACTGAATCGAACGATCCATATGGCTACCTTTCGAAACCCTGTCAGACCATTTTCTGAAACAGATATCGAGGTACTCATGTCCATCGAACCGCAACGTCAGAAAGAACAGCCACCGGGCCAGCATACGCCCGCTGACCAGGGCGCAGACCGCAACGACCCGGCCATCGAGCCACAGGTTGCGGACGTAGAACCAGAGACGGAAAAAGGTGGAGGCCAGAATCAGGGCAAAAGCCCTGCTCCCAGCCAGTCTCAGTCTCAGTCTCAGTCTCAAGGCCAAAGCCAAAGCCAAAGCCAGTCATCCGGCGACAGCGCTTACGTGCCTGATCATGAGCCTGAGGAAAAAACCGAGGATCTGCGCAATCATCAGCCTACCCAGGGTGTTGACGCCGATATCGATACGCCCGGCGGCTAATCCCGACAGGCAAGCGCATTTGGGCCGCCCGGCCCAAACGCTTCTCCTGCCATGTTCAGCGGCTGCCCTCCTCGCTGATCACCTGCACCTGATACGCTGGATCAGCCTTGATTTGCTGTTCGGTGAACGGCAACTCACTCCACTGTTTTTTCGAAAACGCCTCGGTCTGGTCCCTTGAGTGGGCCGACTGCGGGTTGCTCGATTCAGAGAACGCCAGCAGGCCTTGCGCTTTGGGCCCCTGCTCATCAAACGTCACCACCTGCAGATAGCTGGTGCCGCTGACCACTTCACGCTTGCCGTCCTTGCCAGCGATGGTCTGCATGGCGTTGTAGACGCCGAGCCCGGCCGGGCCACCATGAATCGGAATGGGTTTGCCGCTGAGGCTGGAGACCTGAATGTCGCCCCATTTACTCTCGGGCGAAAGACCGGCCTTGGCCACCTCATCAACCGCCGCAAGCATGGCGGCGCGCAGTGCGCTGGCAACCTGAGGGTTTTCAATGGCCAGCCCACTTGGCGTGTGGGTCGGGTTCTGCGGGTCGAACACCACGCGCCAGCGCGAGGCAACGCCTTGCATGGACGTCACGATCCGCTGGAAGTACACGAAACCGATGCCACTGTTCAGATCAGCGCGTCCGTCCCAGGCTTTCAAGGCGGCGCACAACGGCGCCAGACGCGCAGCATCATCGCCCAGCTCCGAAGCACAGAACTTCAACAGATCCGGCAGCACTTGCCCGGCCTGATACACCTCGTTGTCCATGACCATCGCTTGCAGGTTCTCGGCGCTGACCTTGCCAGCCTGTTGCAGGCCGCCCAGTCGATCCAGCGCAAAGCGCGCACGCTGACCGAGTGGCTGGCCGTCCTGGCTGATCAGCGGCGAAAAGCCCGTCAGCGGCGCCGCCGGATTGACCATCCATGCCGAGTCATTGGAATGCTGCACAAAGTCGCTACGCAACAGTTGCGGCTGGCGTGAGGACGGATAAATACCGGCCTGAGCCGCCTCCACGGATATATCCCAGTTACATTCACTGCGCGAGCCGTCGAGCACGATCAGCTCGGTGCCGATGCGCGGGTCACTGCACTTGGCGAGCTTGGCGGCGTCAACGTTCGGTACTACCGAGAGGTTCATGTACAGCGCCTGCCCCTTGGCATCAACCGCCAGGGTATTGACCCAAGGGATGCCCTGAATCTTGTGCACCGAATCCTGAAACGCCTCAAGGCTGTCAGCCTTGTCCATCGAATACCACTGTTGCAGCACCCGGTCATTTTCCAGGTTGGCGTCACGCAGGCTGAAGGCGAACTTGTCATCCCAGTCCAGCTTGCCCGGCCACTGCACGATCGGGCCGAACGTCGACGAATAAATAATGCGCGGCACAGCCTTGAGGCTACCGTCCGGCTGCTTCATCTCGACGCTGACTTGCTGCTGGCCCATAGCGATGGATTTTCCATCCAGCAGGTAACGGGTCGAGTCTTTCGGGTCGAGCTGCAAGCGATGCAAGGTGAAGTGTTTCGACGTGTCGACGGTATGGCTCCAGGCCAGATGCCGGTTGAAACCGATATTGATCAGCGGCAGGCCCGGCAATGCGGCGCCCATCACGTCGAGCTTGCCAGGAATGGTCAGGTGCATTTGATAGAAGCGCATGCCGCCGCCCCATGGAAAGTGCGGGTTGGCCAACAGCATGCCGCGCCCATTGGCGGACAGCTCGTGCCCTATTGCCACGGCATTGCTGCCACGCTCCAGGGCAAAGCGCTGATTGCGCACAGCGGCCAATTGCAGCGCCTGAACCTGCTGGCTATCAACCTGCAATGACTTTTGCGCAGAAGGCGGTTTGGCACCGGCAAAGGCCTCGGTGAACTGCCCTACGCCGCCCTCGACCAGCAAGCGGCGAGTCAGGCGCAGCAAATCATCGGTGCTGATCGGCCGAACCCAATCGGCTGCGCAAGGCTGCGGCAGGCCCTTGGCCTTCTGCTCATCCAGCGAGCGGTTGTAGCCGGCGACATAGCCCTGCATCAACTGGCGAATCTCGGGCGGCTGAGCCTTCCAGAAATCCGCCAGCGCCTCAGGCGTATTGAGCCACTTGAACAGCAGGTCGCTGGCCATGTTGCTGCGTTGCTCAAGGGTCGCCTTGTCCGGCCCGAAATAGCGTGAGCGCTCGCCGTTGACGGTGACGACTTCGTTGGCCAGCAGGCACAGGTTGTCCTGCGCATACGCATAACCGATGCCGTAACCCAGACCGCGCTCATTGGCGGCGACGATATGCGGCACGCCAAAACCGGTACGCCGGATTTCGGCGCGGGCAGCCTGATGATCAGCGGCAACCAGGGCCTGGGCAGGCAATATCACCGCGAAAGAAAGACCTGCAAACACAAAACCGCACAGGGGTCTGGAAATAATCACGCTGACTCCAACTCGACAAGACGACCCGAATTAGCCGCTCCCCTTAAACGAAGCGCAGACGCAAAATTTACTCGCGCAATGCAACCCGCAGCCGACGCTAAATTCCCGTCCTCATCCCTCGTTTAAAGGGCAGCTCTATATAAAGGCCCGCTCTGCAGCCGGCGTCCGTCGATCGGTTGATTTTTCCCACCCCAGGAACCTGCATGAAACGCTCTCGCCCTCCTCGACGCGCCCTTCTCGTGGCGCTGTGCCTGTTCCCGGTCATCGCCGTGTGTGCCTGGCAGATCATGCCCGACAGCACAGGTCATGCCGCGACCGTGACGGTGACCCGCAGCAACATCGAAAACAGCGTGACCGCACTGGGTACCTTGCAGCCACGCAGCTATGTGGACGTCGGCTCACAGGCCACCGGGCAGATCATGAAAATCCACGCGCAGGTCGGCGATCAGGTCAAGGAAGGCGACTTGCTGGTCGAAATCGATCCGTCGACACAAAAAGCCAGGCTGGACGCCGCGCGTTACGCCATCGAAAACCTCAAGGCCCAGCTTCAGGAACAGCGGGCGCTGCACGAGCTGGCCGAACAGAAGCAACAACGTCAGAAACGCCTCGCGGCGGGCGGTGCCACGCGTGCCGAAGACGTGCAGGCTGCGGAATCGGAATTTCGTGCCACACAGGCACGGGTCGACATGTTCAAGGCGCAGATCCTCGAAGCTCAGGCGGCGCTGCGCAGTGACGAAGCGGCGCTGGGCTACACGCGCATCTACGCGCCCATGAGCGGTACGGTGGTCGCACTGGATGCGCGCGAAGGTCAGACCCTGAACGCACAACAGCAGACACCGCTGATTCTGCGCATCGCCCGCTTGTCGCCCATGACGGTATGGGCCGAAGTCTCGGAAGCCGATATTGGCCACGTCAAACCCGGCATGACGGCCTATTTCACCACCCTCAGCGGCGGCAACCGGCGCTGGAGCAGCACTGTACGGCAAATCCTGCCGGTGCCGCCCAGACCGCTGGATCAAGCCAATCAGGGTGGCGGCAGCCCGAGCAGCGCGCGCAAGAGCGGGGGCGGTCGGGTTGTGCTGTACACCGTGCTGCTGGACGTGGATAACAGCGACCAGGCACTGATGGCAGAAATGACCGCACAGATATTCTTTGTCGCTGGCAGCGCGCAGAACACCCTGACCGCCCCGCTCGCAGCCTTGCAGAACGGCCCTCAGGCCGATGTGCAGATCGCGCAGGTGCTGTCCGCCAATGGCGAGGTGCAAAACCGTCAGGTACGCACCGGTATCAGCGACCGCCTGCGCGTGCAGGTGCTCGACGGCCTGAATGAAGGTGATCGCCTGCTGGTGCCGGCTTCTGTCGGCAGCGGGGGCTGAATGCAAACGCCGCTTATCGACCTGCGCGCCATCCGCAAATCCTACGGCGGTGGCGACAGCCCGCTGGTCAACGTTCTGCGTGGTATCGATTTATCGATCCATGCCGGGGAATTCGTAGCGATTGTCGGCGCCTCCGGTTCCGGCAAGTCGACACTGATGAACATCCTCGGCTGCCTGGATCGCCCGACCTCGGGTGAATACCTGTTCGCCGGGGAAAACGTTGCAGAGCTGGGCAGCGACGAACTCGCCTGGCTGCGCCGCGAGGCATTCGGTTTTGTGTTTCAGGGCTACCACCTTATCCCTTCCGGCTCGGCACAGGAAAACGTTGAAATGCCAGCCATCTACGCTGGCACACCCGCCGCAGAGCGCCACGCCCGAGCTGCCGCACTGCTCGACCGGCTGGGCCTGGGGTCGCGCACCGGCAACCGGCCACACCAGCTGTCTGGTGGCCAGCAGCAACGGGTGTCCATTGCCCGCGCCTTGATGAATGGCGGGCATATCATCCTCGCCGACGAACCCACAGGTGCGCTGGACAGCCACAGCGGTGCCGAGGTCATGGCGCTGCTGGACGAACTGGCCAGCCAGGGCCATGTGGTGATCCTGATCACCCATGACCGGGAAGTCGCAGCCCGCGCCAAACGGGTCATCGAGATCAGCGACGGCCTGGTGGTCAGCGATACCGCATGCGATCTGTCTGCGCCACGTTCAGCCAACCCCGCTGCGCTACAGGCCGTCGACCTGCGCAAGCGTCTGAGCGACGGCAGCGGCAGTCGCGGGGCGTGGAAAGGCGAACTGCTCGACGCGGTTCAGGCCGCGTGGCGGGTGATGTGGATCAACCGCTTTCGTACCGCGCTGACGCTGCTGGGTATCGTCATCGGCGTTGCATCCGTGGTGGTCATGCTGGCGGTCGGTGAAGGCAGCAAGCGCCAGGTCATGGCACAGATGTCCTCGTTCGGCTCCAACATCATTTACCTCAACGGCAAGGCCCCCAACCCGCGTGCACCCAAGGGCATCATCACGCTTGAAGAGGTCGCGGCGCTGGGCGAGCTGCCCGAGGTAAAAATGATCATGCCGGTCAACGGCGGACAGGCCGGCGTGCGCTACGGCAACGTCGATCATTCCAGTTATGTCGGCGGCAACGACACGCACTTTCCGGCGATCTTCAACTGGCCGGTAGTGGAAGGCAGTTATTTCAGCGAAGCGGATGAGCAAAGTGCTGCCGCCGTGGCAGTGATTGGTTACAAAGTTCGCCAGAAACTGTTCGGCGAGCATACCGACCCTATTGGCCAGTACATCCTGATCGAAAACGTGCCGTTTCAGGTGGTCGGCGTGCTTGAGGAAAAAGGCGCCACTTCCGGTGACCTGGACAGCGACAACCGCATCGCCATTCCCTACTCGGCGGCCAGCATCCGTCTGTTTGGCTCGCAGGACCCCGAGTACATCACCATCGCTACACGCGATGCCAACAACGTCAAACACGCCGAAGAAGCAATACGCAACCTGCTGCAACGCCTGCATAACGGCAAGCAGGATTACGAGCTGACCAACAACGCCGCGATGATCCAGGCTGAAGCACGCACCCAGAACACCCTGTCGCTGATGCTCGGCTCGATTGCGGCGATCTCGTTGCTGGTCGGCGGCATCGGCGTGATGAACATCATGCTCATGACTGTGCGTGAGCGCACCCGTGAAATCGGCATCCGTATGGCCACCGGCGCTCGGCAGAGCGACATCCTGCGGCAGTTCCTCACCGAAGCGGTGATGCTTTCCGTGGTCGGCGGGCTGGCCGGTGTCGTGCTGGCGCTGGGCATGGGCGCAGCCTTGTTGCTGAGCAAGGTGGCGGTTGCGTTCACCGTGCCGGCAGTGGCCGGAGCGTTTGCCTGCGCACTGGTCACCGGCGTGATCTTCGGCTTCATGCCTGCCCGCAAAGCTGCCCGGCTCGACCCGGTTGCGGCCCTTACCAGTGAATGAACAATCAATGAAGCCGAGCCTTTCCCTTTTGACCGTCTGCCTGTTACTGACCGCCTGCAATGCCCCGGCTCCGCGCCTGGCCAGCGGCATTCAGCCACCTGCACGCTGGGCGTTTGCCCAGAGCGCTGCTGCCCAGCGCAGCGACGCCCGCTGGTGGCAGCAGTTCGGCAGCCCGCAATTGAATCGCCTGATCGAACAGGCCAGTCGCGACAGCCACGAAGTCGCTGCAGCAATGGCTCGTGTGCGTCAGGCGCAGGCCACCGCCATCATTGGCGGCGCACCTTTGCTTCCGGAGCTGGCCTTTGACTTGCGCGGCGAACGCAACAAGTTCGTGCGCAACAGCGACCGCAAGGCCAACCCTTCCGACGACAACAACACCAACAACTTCACCAGCGACCTGACCGCCAGCTATGAAGTGGATTTCTGGGGCGGTATCGCCGCCGGACGCGACAGTGCGCTACAAAGCCTGCGGGCCAGCGAATTCGATCAGGCGACTGTAGAACTCACCCTGCTCGGCAACGTCGCTGACCGCTATGCGCAAACCCTCGCGGCGCGCGAGCAAGGCCGGATTGCCGAGCTGAACCTGGCCAACGCGCAAAGCGTTTTGAGGCTGGTGCAGACCCGTTACGACTCGGGTTCGGCCACTGCACTGGAACTGGCGCAGCAGAAAAACCTGGTCGCCACCCAGCAGCGCGAACTGCCACGCGTTCAGCAACTGGCCAACGAGCAGTTGATCAGCCTGGCAGCGTTGCTCGGCCAGCCGGTACAGAATCTGAACCTCGGTGATCAGGCATTCGCCACCCTGAACTGGCCGGACATCGGCCCCGGTCTGCCCAGCGAACTGCTGACCCGCCGCCCGGATCTGGCCAAAGCCGAAGCTGAACTGGCCGCGGCGCAAGCCAATGTCACGGTGGCGCGCGCTGCCATGCTGCCAAAGCTGACCCTGAGCACCAGGCTCGGCACCGAAGCCACCCGCGCCGAAGACTGGTTGCGCGCACCGTTCAGCAGCCTGGCTGCCGGTCTGGTCGGGCCGATCTTCAATAATGGGCGTCTGGCTGCCGAGCGCGACAGGGCCACAGCTCGTCAGGAAGAGCTGCTGGAAACCTATCGCGGAGCGATCATCAACAGCTTCGCCGACGTCGAAAAAGCCCTGAACAGCATTCAAGGCCTGGACCAGCAACGCTACTGGCACGAAGAAGAACTCAAACAGGCGCAAACCGCTTTCAACATCGCCCAGAGCCGCTATGAAGAAGGTGCCGAAGACTTACTGACGGTACTGGAAACCCAACGCACGCTGTACCAGGCACAGGACGTAAGCGTGCAGTTGCGGCTGGCACGGGTGCAGGCGAGCATCGCGCTGTACAAAGCGCTGGGCGGCGGCTGGCAGGTGCGCTGAGCGCACGCCCCCCTATCGTGCGACGCAGAGCGTCGAGAACTGCATTCCCACGCTGGAGCGTAGGGAACGATAATCCCAACTATCGTACTGAAGCTCTGCATCGGTCTGCGCAGATAACTCAATTATCGTGCGACGCTCTGCGTCGCATGCCGTTCGGGACGCTCCGCGTCCTCTTTGAGACGCAGAGCGTCCTGACCTGCATTCCCACGCTGGAGCATGCGGAACGATAATCCCAACTATCGTACTGAAGCTCTGCGTCGGTCTGCGCAGATAACTCAATTATCGTGCGACGCTCTGCGTCGCATGCCGTTCGGGACGCTCCGCGTCCTCTTTG
>NZ_JAWHOO010000001.1:505199-553035 GCF_032586855.1 Pseudomonas syringae group sp. J254-4
AGACGCATCGCGTCCTGACCTGCATTCCCAAGCAGGAGCGCTGGGAACGATAACCTCCACTGCCGTCCGCTAAAACCACCTGTCCGGCAACAGATTCCTTGCATACCACGGCCTGCGTGGCACGCGGCGTAGCAGGTTGCTCAATTTGTCATCCGCCGCAAAGGTAATACGCAGCGCAAGCTTCATGACTTCCGGGTCCATTTCCATGGTCGTGCCTGCCGCCTGCCCGGGCACGGTGCTGCAGCCGTGGGTTTCCGGCCCCAGCCACGGGTCGCTGACTTCAACCCAGCGGCCCGCTGCGAACCACGGCACGCCATTGACTTCCAGGCGCTTCACTTCGCCCGGATGAAAGCGCTCGTGAGCGCGGAACCAGTCGTCGATGCGATCGTCGATCCAGCCGTGAAACATCCAGAACACCGGGTTCACATGCGATGAAAACGGATCGGCGAGGAAGTCGTTTTCCGGCTCGAACCAGCGCTCGGCGAAGTCGTCCGAACGACGCGCCATCGGCACCGGCTGGCCGTTGGCAGGGTCGCGGGCGACGGAGGCCCAGCGCATGTGCAGCCAGTCGTGCAGTTCCAGCTCGACCTGCGAACCAAACTGACCCAACGTCAGCTTCGACAGAAAGCGCGGGTCGCGGTACTGCGACTCCCAGACCTGAAAGTGCGTGTGAAACGTCTCGTGGCTTTTGATATCGGCGACCAGTTGCGTGTATTCCTCATCGCCCTGTGCCAGCCAGTTGGGCGGCAGCGAACAACCGTCGTGATTATCGAAATAACGTGCGAAACCCAACCGGTCACGCTCCAGCTCAGGCTGTGGCAACGGAAACCGCGGCCACGACGGCAGGTCCTGAATCTTGCGGGCCTGAATCAGCATGTGCCGGTGCATGTAAAAGAAGTCTTCACCCGAACCGTTGCGGTCCTTGTGCGGGCCACGCGCATCACGCTCTTTCTCGCGCGGCCCCGGCTGCCAGCCGATACCACGCAGGGCGTTGCGCTTGTCTTCGGGCAGCTTGTGCCATTTGTCCCGAGAGGCATGCCACAGCTGGTGAAACAAGCGATGCTCCTTGGAAACCAGCCAGGCCAGAAACGGCGGACTCAGGCCGACCCGCTCGCGCGCCTCAGGGAACACCTGCTTGATGGCAATCAGGCGGTTTTCCAGCTCCGGCAGGGCCAACGGCCGGTCCAGACGTTCGATACGTCCGCTCAACGTGCCGCTGCCCGCATTGCCGAACGCGCCCCAGACTTCATCAAGGGTCAGGCTGAATTCGTAATCCGGAGTGTCGCTGTGCGGATCATTGCCAGCATGGCCGTCCATCACCCGCAGATACAGTTTTGCCGCGTTGGCCGGTTGCAGGTCGCCAATCACCCGGAAGCGTGGCTGTGCGTCGCTGCGCAATTGCTCCGGCGTATCGATATAACCGCGCAGGCCACGACCGCGCGGGGCAATGTCGAGAAACATTTCCAGACCTTCAAGCGGCGCATCGGCCAGCCCGGCATCGCGCCCCTCGAAACGCAACGTCCATACCCCGCGCAGCTTGTCGGCCAGGCGCTGGGTAGACGTATCTGCGGGCCCGGCCGTGGCCTCGCCCGGTGTCACGGGTTCCTCGACACGGGTGAGTTCCCGATGTGCGTAATAGGCAGCCGGAACTGCCGCGCCGGTCAGCGCCAGCCCTGCTATGAACCCTCGTCGAGAAATCGTCATTACCCTACCTGTTCCAGCACCGAGACAGCCGTTATCCAAGCTAGAACGTAAACCCGATGATTAAATTTAGCTGGCTGACCTGATCCATCTTCGAGCGCTAAATTTTTCGCCCATCCGCTCGTTCTCCACCAGATAGCAACAGCCCTTGCAGGCTGCGCAACGGTTAATCTGAACGAGACGGAAATGACAAGACCGCGTTGGAAAAAGGCTCTCTTCATCGGCCTGCCGCTGGCCCTGGCCATCAGTGCAGGCGCGGGTTTTCTGGCCTGGAATTACTGGTCGCCTGCCGGTTACCCGGTCAAGGTCATGAAGCAGGCTGACGACCTGCAAGAGCGGATCATTTCCTTCGACAGTCACATCACCGTGCCGATGAAATTCGGCAGCGAGGGCAATGAAGCCGACAAGGACGGTTCGGGCCAGTTCGACCTGGTGAAAACCGCACGCGGGCGCTTGTCCGGCGCAGCACTCACGGTATTCGGCTGGCCGGAAATCTGGAACGGCGACAATGCCCCGCATCGTCCGACACCCGGCTTTGTCGACGAGGCGCGCCACCAGCAGGAAGTGCGCTACAAGATCATCACCGGCATGGTTCGGGATTTCCCCAATCAGGTCGGCATCGCCTATACCCCCGACGACATGCGCCGCCTGCACGGCGAGGGCAAGTTTGCGATCTTCATCAGCATGCTCAACGCCTACCCGCTGGGCAATGACCTGAGCCTGCTGGACCACTGGACAGCGCGCGGCATGCGCATGTTCGGCTTCAGTTACGTCGGTAATAACAGCTGGGCCGACTCTTCACGCCCCCTGCCCTTTCTAAACGACACGCCCGACGCGCTGGGCGGCCTGTCGGAAATCGGCAAGCAGGCAGTGCAGCGCCTCAACGACCTGGGCGTGATCATTGATGTCTCGCAAATGTCGAGCAAGGCACTGGAGCAAGTCAGCCAGTTGAGCCGTACGCCAATGGTCGCCTCGCACTCGGCCCCGCGTGCGCTGGTGGACATCCCGCGCAACCTCAGCGACGAGGAAATGCAGCTCATCAAGCGCAGTGGCGGCGTGGTGCAGATCGTGGCGTTCCCGGCCTATTTGAAGCCGCTGACCCAGAAGACTCAGGACAAGCTCAACGCCCTGCGCAAGGACTTCGACCTGCCGCCGCTGCCCAACCTGGCCATGGCGCTGATGCCCGGCGACGCGATTATCACGGTCTGGCCGGAACAGCGCTTCGGTGCCTACGCCAGCAAGCTGTACGCGATCCTTGAAGAAGAGCCCAAGGCCACGGTCAAGGATTTCGTCGACGCCATCGATTACACGGTGAGAAAGATCGGTATCGACCATGTCGGCATCAGCTCCGACTTCAATGATGGCGGCGGCGTAAAAGGCTTCAACGATGTCAGCGAGATTCGCAACGTGACCGCCGAGCTGATCGAGCGCGGTTACGCCGAAGCGGATATCACCAAGCTCTGGGGCGGCAATTTCCTGCGCGTCTGGGAGCAGGTGCAGGCTTCGGCGCGTCCGGATGCGAAACAAACCAACCTCTCGAATGCCGCTAACCGAACATCAGGCGCAACCGCTCATGACTGACCGCAGAACCTTCCTCAAACAGGCCGGAGTGCTGGCCGCAGCCTTGCCACTGGGCTCCGGTCTTGCGTCAACAGCAATGGCGTCCGCACCTGCACCAACATCCACAGACAAATGGGTGCGCCTGAAACAGCTGTTCAATCAGGACCCGGATTACGTCCACCTTTCCAACTTTCTGGTCACCTCGCACCCCACTCCGGTTCGCGAAGCCATCGAGCAGCATCGCGCGCACATCGACCGCAACCCTGGCCTGGCGATGGACTGGGACCTGGGGGAAACCGAGCGCCGCGAACATGAAGTTCGCGTCTGGGCGGGCAAGTACCTGAATGCCCAGCCAGGCCAGATCGCCCTGACCGGCAGCACCACCGAAGGGCTGGCGATCATCTACGGCGGTCTGCATGTGCGCCCGGATCAGGAGATCCTGACCACCGAGCACGAGCATTCCTGCGCCCGCGACATCCTCAAATTCCGCCAGCAGCGCGAAGGCACACAGGTGCGCAAGATTCGCCTGTTCAAAGACCCTGCGACCGTGTCGGCGGACGAAATCATCGGCTCCATTGCGCGCAGTATTCAGCCGAAGACGCGAGTGCTGGGCATGACCTGGGTGCAGTCCGGCAGCGGTGTGAAACTGCCTATCGGGGCCATCGGTGATCTGGTCGAGGAACACAACCGCAACCGTGACGACAAAGACCGCATTCTGTATGTGGTCGACGGCGTACACGGGTTTGGCGTCGAGAACCTGGATTTCCCGGACATGAAGTGCGACTTCTATGTCGCCGGCACTCACAAGTGGATGTTCGGCCCGCGCGGTACAGGCATTGTCTGCGCCCGCTCGGAGCAGGTCAAAGACCTCACCCCACTGATCCCGACGTTCTCGGAAGCCACCGGTTTCAGCACGATCATGACGCCCGGCGGTTATCACTCGTTTGAACACCGCTGGGCACTGAACGAGGCATTCAAGCTGCACCTGCAGCTGGGCAAAGCCGACGTGCAGGCGCGCATTCACGAGCTCAACAGCTACCTCAAGCAGCGCCTCAAGGCGCAGCCCAACGTCGAACTGGTGACACCGATGGACCCTGCACTGTCAGCGGGTTTCAGCTTCTTCCGGCTCAAGGGCCAGGAAAGCGACGAGGTGGCCGCCTGGCTGATGAAGCAACGCATGGTCGTGGACGCCGTGAGCCGCGATGTCGGCCCGGTGGTGCGTACCGCGCCGGGATTGCTGAACAACGAGGCCGAAATTGATCGATTCATGGCCCTGCTCAGCCAGCGCAGCTGACGTGCGTGCACTGAATCCACTGTTTTCCGTTTTCCATCGAGACCCGTCATGAAAAAAACACTGCTGCCCCTTTCCGCCCTGCTCGGTCTGTTGCTCTGCGGCTCCACCCTCGCCGCCACGCCTGCGGCGGTGCCCGCGCCCGGAAAAGTGTTCAAGGACTGCAAGGATTGCCCGGAAATGGTCGTGCTGCCTGCGGGCACTTTCACCATGGGCGCACCCGAGGAAGAATTGGGTCGCCAGCCGGACGAAGGCCCGCTGCACGACGTGACCTTCGCCAAACCGTTCGCCATCAGCCGTTTTCAGGTGCTGAGCGGCGAGTGGAATGCCTATATCAAGAGCTCCGGCTACAAGATGCCGGATGGCGATACCCGGCCAGGCCGCGAGTGCAAGGCCGGCAAGCCGCGCTACCCACTGAGCCCGCGTCAGCCCGCCGTGTGCATGGACTGGAACGAAGCCAAGGCCTATGTCGAATGGCTGTCGAAGAAGACCGGCAAGTCCTATCACATGGTCAGCGAAGCGCAACGCGAATACGCGGCACGTGGCGGCAGCAAGGGCTCTTTCCCGTTCCCGATGGACGAAGGCAAGCCTTACAGCATCGCCAAACACGCCAACACCTACGGCCCGGAAGACGGCTTCAGCTACACCGCACCCGCTGGCAGCTACAGCCCCAACGATTTCGGCATTTACGACGCCCACGGCAATGTCTACGAATGGACCGCCGATTGCGAGACCAGCAACTACAACGGCGCGCCCACTGACGGCAGCGCGTGGCTGGCTGGCGATTGCACCTGGAAAATGATTCGCGGCAATGACTGGACCGAAGCGCCGATCTTCTCCCGCTCCGGCAACCGCAACAGCCGTCAGCCGGATGTGCGTGGCGACTGGCTGGGTTTTCGGGTCGCCCGCGACCTGTAACGGACTTCATGCGCGCCTGCGGCCTGCGACAGACGCGGGCCGCACTCACGGACACTGACGAGACACACCATGACCCGCAAAACTGAAAGCCTCGCCCGGGAAACCCTGAGAATCCTCAAGCCCTTCTGGTGGCTGGTGGCGCTGTCGACCGTGCTGGGGATTGTCAGCGGTCTGAGCGTCACCGGCCTGCTGGCCACCATCAACAATGCGATGAACATGCCCGGCGGTCCGGACACGCAGACCGCGCTGCTGTTCGCCGGGTTGTGTGTGCTGACCCTGGCCTGCTCGACATTGTCCAACCTGTCGACCAACTACGTTGGCCAGCGCGTGGTCGCCAACCTGCGCCGCGAGCTGGCTGCCAAGGTGCTGGTGGCACCCATCGAGCAACTGGAGCGTTATCGCTCGCACCGCCTGATTCCGGTGCTGCTCAACGACGTCAACACCATCAGCACCTTCGCCCTGTCGGTCGCACCGATGGTCATCTCGTTCACTGTCACCCTGGGCTGTCTGACCTATCTGGCGCTGCTGTCCTGGCAGATTCTGGCGCTGACCGTGCTCACCGTGGTGCTCGGCACCGGCGCGCAGTACCTGGCCCATGCGTACGGCATGCGCAGCATTCTGGCGGCGCGCAACAGCGAAGACGAATTGCAGAAGCACTATCAGGCGCTGTCTGCGGGTGCCAAGGAGCTGCGCATTCAGCGCAAGCGTCGTCAGCACATGCTCGACGAGAAGATTCATGGTGCCACCGAGCACATCTGCCGCTCGAACATTCGCGCCGCCAACATTTTCGTCAGCGCGGAAACCTTCGGTTCGATGCTGTTCTTTGCCGTAATCGGCATCGCCATCGCCTTCCAGACCATGTGGCCGACCACTGAAAAAACCGTGCTGGGCGGCTTCGTGCTGGTGATGCTGTACATGAAAGGCCCGCTGGAACGCCTGATCACCGCCCTGCCCGGCATCAGCCGCGCACAGATCGCCATGCGCCGCATCGCCGAACTGTCGTGGAAGTTTTCCAGCCCCGAACCCCACTTGCTGGTCAGCGACCGCCCCAATTCGTTGGCCAATATGCAAACCCTGGAATTGCACAACCTGCGTTATGACTACCCGCCGGTCGAGGGCAGCGACGCCTTTCATCTCGGCCCGGTCGATTTGAGCATCAAACAGGGCGATATCGTATTCATCGTCGGCGAAAACGGCTGTGGCAAGACCACGCTGATCAAGCTGCTGCTGGGTCTGTACACGCCGCAACAGGGCGAAATCCGCCTGAATGGGCAGACCGTCACCCCGGAAAACCTGGATGACTACCGCCAGTTATTCACTACGATCTTTGCCGATTACTACCTGTTTGATGAGCCGTTGCAGGGACAGGCCGCGCTGCCGCAAGACGCCGGCAAATACCTGGAGCGGCTGGACATCGCGCACAAGGTCAACATCAAGGACGGTGCCTTCACCACCACCGACCTGTCGACCGGTCAGCGCAAGCGTCTGGCACTGATCAACGCTTGGCTGGACGAGCGTCAGGTGCTGGTCTTCGACGAGTGGGCCGCTGATCAGGACCCGGCGTTCCGGCGCGTGTTCTACACCGAACTGCTGCCGGAGCTGAAGCAGCAAGGCAAGACCATCATCGTCATCTCCCATGACGACCGCTATTTTTACATCGCCGATCAACTGGTGCGCATGCAGACAGGGCAGATTCAGGTCGAGCAGGTGCAGAACGACACTTACGGCAAAACCATTCCGGCCTGATTCATCCATGCCTCGAAAGCCCCGCCCGGCCAGTCCGCGAGCGGGGCTTTTTGTTGCCCGGCGAAGCCATGCCCGCCCCAGCCAGATAGCCAAGCGCCATCTTTTTTCCGGAATTGTGAAAAATTCATTAAATAAACGTTATTCGCTTTCGTTCTCATTAACAGCGAATTGCGTGCACAGCCATCTCCCGCGCAACGCCCTATAAAAAAGTTGCTCACGCCTGCCCCGTCGACGGCTGAACCCGACTGCGCAGACCTGACCAACGCTCTCAATCTCCTTGCCGATACCCACTGGAAAGAGCCAATTCATGCACAACCCGTCACGACTTACCCCGCTCAGCAAAGCGTTGATGCTCAGTCAGATGTTCCGCTCCCGGCCATCCATGGCGGTCATGGGCCTTGCGCTCTGCATGCCGGTGGCCAGCCAGGCACAGGAAACCGCCGCAGACGGTTCGACCCAGACAGCCACGGTCAACCTGGCGCCAACTGCAATCGACTCGCAGTACCTGGGCACCGCCACTGACGGCACTGGCTCTTACACCACCGGCGCGGTAAGTATCGGCAAGGGCGCGCCACAGTCGCTGCGTGAAACACCGCAGTCTGTAAGCGTGGTGACTCGGCAAGTCATGGATGACAACAACCTCAACAGCCTGAGCAAGGTGTTAGAGGACACCCCGGGTATCACCTTCCAGTACCGTAATTTCGGCGGTCACGTGTACACCTCGCGCGGCTTCTCGCTGCTGGCGGAGAGCTTTCTGGTCGACGGCATTGGCGGGCAGGGCTATCAGATCACCGGCTGGATGCAGCCGGATATGGCCATCTACGACCGTGTGGAAGTATTGCGCGGCGCTTCCGGTCTGCTGGTCGGTGCCGGTCAGCCTGGTGGCGCGGTCAATCTAGTGCGCAAACGCCCGACCGCCGACAACAAATTTTCGATCACCACTCGCGCAGGTTCGTGGGATCAGTACCGCGTCGATCTGGACGGCAGCGGCAAGCTCAACGATTCGGGTACGCTGCGCGGGCGCATGGTCGCAGCCTACGATGACAGCGGTTCGTACCTGGACGGGCGCGACAGCCGCACCCCGCTGCTGTACGGCATCGTCGAAGCCGACCTGAGCGATGACACCACGCTGACCATGAGCCTGCGTCGCCAGGAACAGGTCATCAATGGCTACTCGATCTACGGCCTGCCGCGCTACAGCAACGGTCAGTCATTGGGCCTGTCGCGCTCGACCAACCTGGCGCAGAAGTGGAACCGTCTCGAAAGCGACATGACCGAGGTCTTTACCGAAGTCGCGCATCGCTTCAATGAAGACTGGACCAGCCGCACGTCGCTTACTTACTCGCAGGGCGGTTTTGATCAGAACATTGCCTATGCAAGAGGCGCAGTAAACCCAACGACACTGGCGGGTTCCAATTTTCAGGGCACACTGTTTCGCAAGGACGAGGTCGACAGCGTCGGTCTGAACAGTCAACTGGAAGGTAACTTCAACGCGTTCGGCCTTGAGCATCAGGTAACCCTGGGGGCTGACTGGTCGAAGCAGGACGCCAATACGCATCAGGCGACCGTGACGAGACGCACCGCAGTCAACGTCTTCGATGTCGATCAGAGCGCTTTCGCCAAACCAGCTCGTCCGGCCTGGCAAACCGACATCGACACCACCGAAGAACGCGCAGGCCTGTACGCCAACACGCGTATTCACCTGAGCGAGCCGTTGAGCGTGGTTCTGGGCAGCCGCCTGAGCTGGTATGACTACAAGTACGACGTCAAAACCGGTGCGGCCAAGGATTATGAATCCAAGCAGACTCAGGAATTCACCCCGTTCGCAGGCGTCATCTACGACATCAACGACAACTGGTCCTGGTATGCCAGCTATGCCGACATCTTCACACCGCAGGCCAACTACGTAACCTCAGGCGGCTCGCCGCTGGACCCGGCCATCGGTTCCAACTACGAAACGGGCTTCAAGGGTGAACTGTTCGACAAGCGCATGAACCTGTCGATGGCACTGTTCTACATCAAGCAGAAAGATGTCGCCGCTCTCGATCTGGCGGCCCAGGACAGTCTTACGACTTGCCCGACCAGCTCCGACGGCTCCTGCTACCTGCAGGACGGCATCAGCCGCAGCAAGGGTGTCGACGTCGAAGCCAGCGGTGAAGTGTTGCCAGGCTTGCAAGTATTCGGCGGCTATACCTTCAACATGCTGCGCAACAACGGCGATGCGGATGTCGCTTACGAAACGCCGAAACACATGCTGCGCCTCAACACCAGCTACAACCTGCCGGGCGCATGGAACCGCCTGACCCTGGGCACCGGCGTGTCGGCAGATTCGGGCTATGAAGTGCCGTCCAACAAACAGCTGGGCGTTTCTGGCAAGGCCATCTGGGATGCGCGAGCTTCGTGGAAACTGGACGAGAACTGGAAGGTGTCGCTCAACGCCGAAAACCTTTTCGACCGCAAGTACTACAGCACCTCGATCGCCACCGACCGCTCCAACGTCTACGGCGAACCGCGCAGCTATGTCCTGACCTTGCGGGGGGATTTCTGATCTGAGTCCAGGCTTTGACTCTTGTGCAAATGCTCCGCGCTGGCATGCCTTTGTGGACGTTCTGCGTCCGTTCTTGAATACGCGGCGCGGCGTAGATTTGTGACGCGGAGCGTCACCCAAGGCATTCCCACGCTGGAGCGTGCGGAACGATAGGTGTCCGTAAGAACACCTATCGTGCCAATGCTCCGCGTTGGCATGCCTTTCTGGACGCTCTGCGTCCGGTTTTGATGTGCGACGCGTTGTCGGCTTGTGATGCAGAGCTTCACGCGGGGCATTCCCACGCTGGAGCGTGCGGAACGATAGGTGTCCGTAAGAACACCTATTGTGCCAATGCTCCGCGTTGGCATGCCTTTCTGGACGCTCTGCGTCCGGTTTTGATGTGCGACGCGTTGTCGGCTGGTAATGCAGAGCTGTGCCCACGACCAAACTGCGCAAATGCATTATTCTTCGCCATCGCTTTCAACGAGTCATCCCCTCCATGCAAACATCTTCCAGCCGTCTGCGCACAGGCCGCGTGAAAACGCTTGGCTTGCGTCTGGGCGGGCTGGTGCTGGCATTGGCTTTTCAGGGCGAGGCACTGGCTGAAGAGTTCGAGTTCGATATCCCCGCGCAACCCCTGAACAGCGCCCTTAAAGAGCTGGGGCGCCAGGGCGACCTGCAAATTCTTTACAACCCCGATGATGTGAACGGCAAGTTCAGCAGCCCGGTGCATGGCAGGTTGACGCCTGAACAGGCGGTCGCGGATCTGCTGAAACAGGCTGGCGTAACGCACAACCTCGAGGCCGATACCCTGACCCTCGGCAGCGCGGCGTCAGCGCAGCCCATGAACCTTGGGCCGGTGGCGATCAAAGGCGACCCGTTCGGTATCACCACCGAGGGCAGCGGCTCGTACGCAGCGACCGGCGTGAGCATCAACAAGACATCACAATCGCTGCGCGAAACCCCGCAATCGGTCACGGTCATGACCCGTCAGTTGATGAACGACAAAAACCTCAACGGCCTCGACGAAGTGATGGCGCAGACGCCTGGCATCACCTTTTCGCAACGCAACTTTGGCTCTCATGTGTTCAGCTCGCGGGGTTTTGCGCTGGAAGACGAGAGCTACACCATCGATGGCGTGGCCGGCCAGGGTTACAGCGTGACCGGCTGGATGACCCCGGACATGGAGATCTACGACCGTGTCGAAGTGTTGCGCGGTGCGGCCGGGCTGCTGATCGGTGCGGGCAACCCCGGTGGCGCGGTCAATCTGGTGCGCAAGCGGCCGACCGCCTTAGCGCAGTTCTCGATCACCACCCGCGCTGGCAGTTGGGACCAGTACCGGGTCGATCTGGATGGCAGCAGCAAGCTCAACGACTCGGGCAGCGTGCGCGGGCGTTTTGTCACGTCTTACGAAGACCGGGGATACTTCATCGACGGTCTGAAAAAGACTGCGCCGTTGTTGTACGGCATTCTGGAAACCGACCTGAGCGAAGACACTACGCTCACACTGGGCCTGCGCCATCAGAGCGCGGATACCCACGGCTATTCGATTTTCGGCCTGCCCCGCTACAGCAACGGCAAAGCCATCGATCTGCCGCGCTCTACCTCCTTGGCCCAGGACTGGAACCGTCATCAGACCCGGACGGACGAGGTGTTCAGCGAACTGGAAACCCGCTTTGACGAGAACTGGAGCGGCACACTGTCTGCCACTCACTCCGATGGCGCTTTCGATCAGAAAGTCGCCTACGCACAAGGCGCCATAGACCCTGCGACCCAAAGCGGTTCGCGGCTGGTCAGAACCCTGTTTCGCTCGGATACGCTGCAAAGCGACGGCTTCGACAGCCATCTGGACGGTCGTTTTGACGCCTTTGGCCTGACCCACCAGTTGACCATCGGCGGCAACTGGTCTGAGCAAAAACGTGATTCGCGCTATGCCACCGTCAACAGCAATCGGCCGCTGGACATCTTCAATCCCGATCACGACGCGATTGCCGAACCTGCGCGTCCGGCCTGGCGCAGTACCGACTACAGCGACAAGCGTTATGGCGTTTACAGCAACCTGCGCCTGAGCCTGAGCGAGTCGTTGAGCCTGGTCATGGGCGGCCGGGTCAGTTGGTATGACTATCAGAGCCAATCCGCAGGCGTGACCACTCGCGCACAGGAGAAGAACCAGGTCACGCCATTCGTGGGTGTGATCTACGATCTGAACCGCGACTGGTCGTGGTACGCCAGCTACACCGATATCTTTCTGCCGCAGAGCGGTTATCGAACGGCATCCGGCGCATTCCTCGACCCGGCCATCGGTGCCAGCCATGAAACCGGTATCAAGGGTGAGTTGTTCGACAAGCGTCTGAACGTGTCTTTTGCGCTGTTCTATGTGAAACAGAAAGACGTAGCGGTCGAGGACGATGCCAATGCGGGCCAGTGCCTGAGCAACGACGCTTACGGCACCTGCTATGTGAATGGCGACATCCGGCGCAGCAAGGGTATCGACATGGAGATCAGTGGTGAGCCGTTACCGGGCTTGCAGACCCTGGCTGGCTACACCTTCAACCTCACGCGCGGCAGCGACGGGAAATCGATTTCAGCAGAAACACCCCGGCACATGCTGCGCTTGTCCAGCAGCTACAACCTGCCCGGCACCTGGCGTCGACTGACCGTCGGCGGCGGTGTATCGGCGCAAAGCGGCTACTCGGAGCACGAGTCGACCCAGCCCATCGACAACCCTGGCCGCGCCATCTGGGACGCACGCGCCTCATGGAAGATCGACGAACACTGGTCGGTGGCCCTCAACGGCAACAACCTGCTGGATCGCAAATACTACAAGGCAACCGGCGACATCGACCGCGGCAACTACTACGGCGACCCGCGCAACTACGTCCTGACGTTGCGCGGTGATTTTTAGAAGCCCGCGCTCGCACCTCACAATCAAGACCGGACGCAGAGCGTCCAGAACTGCATGCGACGCGGAGCGCCGCACGATAGTCGAGATTATCGTTCCGCACGCTCCAGCGAGGGAATGCCGTGCGTGACGCTCCGCGTCACAGATCTGCGCCGCACCGCAACCTCAAGACCGGACGCAGAGCGTCCAGAACTGCATGCGACGCGGAGCGCCGCACGATAGTCAAGATTATCGTTCCGCACGCTCCAGTGTGGGAATGCCGTGCGTGACGCTCCGCGTCACAGATCTGTGCCGCGCCGCAACCTCAAGACCGGACGCAGAGCGTCCAGAACTGCATGCGACGCAGAGCGCCGCACGATAGTCGAGATTATCGTTCCGCACGCTCCGCGTGGGAATGCCGTTCGTGACGCTCCGCGTCACAGATCTGCGCCGCGCCGCAACCTCAAGACCGGACGCAGAGCGTCCAGAACTGCATGCGACGCGGAGCGCCGCACGATAGCTGGGATTATCGTTCCGCACGCTCCGCGTGGGAATGTCGTGCGTGACGCTTCGCACCACAGATCTGCGCCGCCCCACACAATCAAGACCGGACGCAGAGCGTCCAGAACTGCATGCGACGCAGAGCGCCGCACGATAGTCGCCGGACCAGACACCTATCGTTCCGCACGCTCCGCGTGGGAATGCCGTTCGTGACGCTCTGCGTCACACAAGCCGCTCGGCAAGCCCCTGCAGGAACACTTCCGCGAGCACCACGTTGTCATGCCGCTGATCAACCGTTGTCGAGCTGCGCAGCCCGTTGACCGAGCACTGTTCAAGCAACACCGCTTCAGCCCGGGCAATCTGCCCTGGCGCACGGCTCTGCCCGGCCCACCAGCAATCGGCCTGCACGTTAAGCGTTTTCAGGGTAAATGTCTGGCTCAGCTGTGCGTTGGCTTCCAGTAGCTTGTAACCGGTTTCGATCTCGTCCTGCACGGCGATGTCCTGGAATATGCTGCGCAGGTTGTCGGCGTTCATGCCGGCCTCCAGCGCGACATGGTCGACTACCCAGTCAATCACCTCGCCCTCGCTGGACAGCGACTGCCGGGCGGTTTCGATCAGCCCCACAATCGACGCTTCCTGCAAGCCCGGCACAAACGCCTGCAGGCTCTTGATCAGGCTGCGATAGTAATTTTCGCCCTGTTTCTGCGTGGTGACCTCCGGAGCTTCTTCGACCCACTCCATCCCGACCGAGGCAGGCAGCTGGGTGTCCACCAGCCCAAGGAAACTCACCGCGTCGCCCTCACGCTCAAGCACATGCGCCACCTCGATGGCCAGCGCACCACCCATCGACCAGCCAAGCAGGTTGTAAGGCCCGTGCGGTTGAGTCATACGGATTTGCTCGACGTAGTAATCGACCATTTCCTGCCACGACGTATCAAACCAGCCCGGCACCACGTAAGCCTTGTTGACCAGCCCGTAAACCGGTCGGCTGTCGCTCAATTGACCCGCCAGCGGGTAATACGAGTACGTGCCGCCGCCGCCCGGTGGCAGGCAGAATAATGGCGCGTTGTCTGATCGACTGGCGTTCATGGCGATGACTGCCGATTTGACCTTAGCCTCATCGCTACGCATGAAATCGGCCAGTTCACCGAGGGTCTGCATCAACAGGAAATCATGCAGTTTGATGGAGACATCAAACGTCTCGCGAATCCTGCCTGCCAGCGAAACCGCCAGCAGCGAGTGGCCGCCCAGGGCGAAGAAGTTGTCGTTGAGCCCTACCCGTTCGACCTGCAGCACCTGCTCCCACAACGCGGCAAGACGTTGTTCGAATTCCGTGCGTGGCGCGACGTGGCCTTGCTGTGAACGAGCCACGTCCGGTTTGGGCAGTGCCCGACGATCCAGCTTGCCGTTGGCGGTCAGCGGCATCACCTCGATGAAGACAAAGTATGTCGGCACCATGTAATCCGGCACGTGAGCCTTGAGGTGCGTTTTCAGGGTTTCGCGCAGAGCGTCAGGCTCCTGAGCAGCATCAGTGCGCACCAGATACGCCACAAGCTGCTTGCCGGAAGGCCCGTCAATGTCGATCACATTGGCTTCTCGCACACCGGCATGCTCATGCAGACGCGCTTCGATTTCGCCCAGTTCGATACGCAGGCCGCGAATCTTCACCTGATGGTCGATACGCCCGGCGTATTCGATAACGCCTTCATCGCGATAACGCGCCAGATCCCCGGTGCGGTAAAGACGCCCGCCCTGCTCGTCGAACGGGTCCGGCACAAAACGTTCAGCCGTCAGCGCCGCGCGATTGTGATAACCCCGTGCCAGACCCACACCGCCCAGATACAGCTCTGCCGCAACGCCCTGCGCGGCAGGCAACAAACCGTCATCCAGAATGTGGGTTTTCAGGTTATCGATAGGTCGACCAATCGGCACGCTGAGCACGTCGTCCGGGGTGCAGGTCCAATGCGTCACGTCGATAGCCGCTTCGGTCGGGCCGTACAGGTTGTACAAGCCCGCCTGCGGCAGACGCGTGAGCACCTGGCCAGCCAGTTCGGCAGGCAATGCTTCACCACTGCACACCACACGACGCAGGCTGTTACAGCTTTCCACCTGCGGATGAGTCAGAAACGCCTGGAGCATCGACGGGACAAAGTGCAGGGTCGTGACCTGATGCTGGCGAATGGTCTGCACCAGCCGCTCCGGGTCGCGATGATCGCCCGACAGCGCTAATGCGAGACGTGCGCCGGTCAGCAGCGGCCAGAAGAATTCCCACACCGACACGTCGAAGCTGAACGGGGTTTTCTGCAATACCGTATCGCTGCCACCCAGCCCGTAGGCCTTCTGCATCCAGTGCAAACGGTTGACCAGGGCGCGATGGCTGTTGCCAGCGCCTTTTGGCTTGCCGGTCGAACCCGAGGTGTAAATCACATACGCCAGATTCAGCGGATGGCTTAGGTTTTCCGGGTTGGCAGTGCTGTAACCGTCAAGCCAGTCGCCGTCCTGATCCAGGCACAGGCTTTGTAACTGCGCAGGAACCGGCAGGCGTTCCAGCAACAAAGTCTGGGTCAACAACAAACCAATGCCGCTGTCCTGCATCATGTACGCCAGCCGATCTTCAGGGTAATCCGGGTCCAGCGGCACGTAAGCGCCACCGGCCTTGATGATTGCCAGCAGGCCGATGACCAGTTCCAGACTGCGCTCGACACAAATCCCCACGAGTACGTCCGGGCCAACACCCGCCTCACGCAAGCGATGGGCAAGCTGATTAGCGCGGGCATTGAGCTGCGCGTAGCTAAGTTGTTCTGCCGCAAAAATCAGCGCCGGAGCGTCCGGGGTGGCCAGCACCTGGGCTTCGATCAGGCTGTGCAGGCAGTGCTCGCTCGGGAAATCGGCGGCGGTAGCGTTCCAGTCGCGGACAATCTGCTGCTGTTCATGATCATCCAACAGCGCCAGCTCACCAATCGCAGCCTGCGGATCGCGCACCAATGCCTGCAAAACCTGGCGCAGATGCGCCGACAACTGCGCCATGTGCTGCTCGCTGAAATGCTGGCGGGCATAGCTGAAACGCATCGACAGGGTTTCGCCCAGATTGACCACCAGAGTCAGCGGGTAATGAGTCTGCTCCTGGGTGTGCAGGCCGCCGAACACCAGCCCCGGCGGTGCGGACTGTTGCAGCGCTTCGGACACCGGATAGTTTTCGAACACCAGAATGTTGTCGAACAGCGCCTCGCCAGCGCTGCGTGCCCAGCGTTGAATCTCGTACAACGGTGTGTGTTCATGCTCACGCAAGGCGATGTTTTTCGTCTGCACCTGCTGTACCCAGTCCGCCACCCGCTGTTCCGGGCGCGGGCTGGCGATCACCGGCAAGGTGTTGATGAACAGCCCCAGTTGCTCCTCGACGCCCGGCAGGTCAGCCGGACGCCCGGCCACGGTAGCGCCAAAGGTCACGCTCGACTGCCCGGTGTAGCGTTGCAGCACCAACAGCCAGGCCGATTGCACCAGCGTGTTGAGGGTGACGCGCTGCTCGCGGGCAAACTCGCTCAACTGGCGGGTGCCATCGGCATCGATCAGTTGCAGGTAATCACCATGCCCCTGCTCGCTCCCGGACGCTTTGAAGGCCTGAACCAACCGGGTCGGCTCGTCCAGCTCGGCCAGTTGGCCGGTCCAGAAACGTTCGCTGAGCGCAGCATCCTGACGCTGCAGCCATTCGATGTAATCGCGATAACGGCTGACTTGCCTCGGCAGTGTGTGGCCGCTGTAGCGTTGCAGCACTTCACCCAGCAGCCGCGAGCTGCTCCAGCCGTCCATGAGAATGTGATGGCTGGTGTAGATCAGTTGATGCGTCTGCTCGCCAGTGCGCAATACGGCCAGGCGCAGAAGCGGCCCCCGAGCCAGGTCGAAGCCCTGCTGGCGATCGGCATTCGCCCAAGCGTCGATCCATTCGCCTGATTGCGCACGAGCATCCAGTTCGACGAACGGCATGCTGACATCGCGCAACACCACTTGCAGCGACTGCTCAAGATGGCTGACAAAGCCGCTGCGCAGTACTTCATGAGCATCCAGCGTGGCCTGCCAGGCGGCGCGGAAACGCGGCACGTCCAGGCCACTGACCTCGACGCGCATCTGGTTGATGTAATTGCCCGCTTCCTGCTCGAACAGGGTGTGGAACAACATGCCCTGCTGCATCGGTGCCAGCGGGTAGATATCTTCGATCTGCGCCGCAGGGATTGGCAAACGGCTCAACTGCGACTGGCTCAGGCGTGCCAGCGGGAAGTCCGACGGCGTCACGCCGGCTACGCCTTCGCGGGTGCAATGCGCAATCAATTGTTGCAGTTCAACCGCGTATTCATCGGCCAGCCGCTGCACGGTGTCACGTTCAAACACCGCACCGCTGAAGGTCCAGCTCAGGCGCAATTCGCCGCCATACACCTGACCATTGATGCTGAGCGGCGCACTCAGCGGCGCATCGGCGCTCTGCGACGCGCCGCTGCTCTCGGCCGAGGGCGTGAACAGCGCGCCTTGTGCGTCGAAGCTGCCGTCGAACTGCCCGAGGTAATTGAACACGATACTGCCCAGCGGTAACGCTTGCAGGGCCTGCCGCGCAGATTCGCTGCCCAGATAACGCAGGGCACCGTAACCAATGCCCTTGTCAGGCACTGCGCGCAGCTGTTCCTTGATGGCCATGAGCGAATCAGCCAGCGTGGCCTGCGGCGTGAGCCGGACCGGGTAGAGGTTGCTGAACCAGCCGACCGTACGGGTGATGTCCAGCGCGTCGAAGAGGTCTTCGCGGCCGTGCCCTTCCAGACGAATCAGCGCATGCGGCTGCGCGGTCCAGCGACTGACCACCCGCGCCAACGCGGTCAGTAGCAGGTCGTTAATCTGGGTGCGATAGGCCGCCGGAGCATCTTGCAGCAGTTGCCGGGTCTGCTCGCCATTCAAGTGCGTAACCACCGACAGCGCGTGCTTCTGTTGCTGACCGCCGTGCGGGTAATCGCAGGGCAAGGCGTCGCTGACGTCCTGCAACTGCATCTGCCAATAGTCCAGTTCCTGCGCCAGCACAGGGCTTTGCGCGTAGGCCTGCAAGTGCTCGGCCCAGCTTTGCAGCGAGCTGGTCTTCGTAGGCAGCGCCAATGGCTGGCCTGCTGCGATGGCGATATACGCCTGTTGCAGATCTTCCAGCAGCACCCGCCACGACACGCCATCCACCACCAGGTGATGAATCACCAGCAACAAACGCTGCTCGCCCTGCGGCAAGTCGATCAGCACCGCACGCAGCAACGGGCCGTTTTTCAGGTCCAGACTGCGTTGTGCTTCGTCGGCCAATTCAGACAAGCGCTCGGCACTGTCCAGTTCGTGGGTCCACAGCAGGTCGCGAGTGTTCAGCGCGCCGAACGTGGCTCGCCATTGGCCGTCTTGCTGAGCAAAACCCAGACGCAGCGCATCGTGCTGTTCGATCAGTGCAGTCAGTGCAGCTTGAAGATGGATTGCATCCAGCGTTTGCAGGGGCTTGAGCGTCAGCGCCTGATTCCAGTGCTGACGCTCGGGAATATCCTGTTCAAAGAATCGTGCCTGGATCGGCAGCAACGGCAGCGACCCACTGACCTGTTCGACCGCCGCAGCTGGCTTTTTCTGGATCAGTTTTGCCACCGAGGCTAACTGGCCGATGGTCTGCTTTTCGAACAACTGCTTGGGGCTGAGCTTGATGCCCTGACGCTTGGCGCGAGCGATGATCTGCAGGCTTAGGATCGAGTCGCCGCCCAGTTCGAAGAAGTTGTCAGTGCTGCCGACCTGTTCCAGTTTCAGTACGTCAGCCCACACGGCGGCGAGCTTTTCCTCGATCTCGCCGACTGGCGCGGTGTAGCGCTGTTTGACCACGCCGGGTTTAGGCAAGGCGCGCTTGTCGAGCTTGCCGTTGGCGGTCACGGGCAACCTGTCCAGCAGCATGATCTGCGCGGGCACCAGATACTCGGGCAAACGCGCAGCCAGTTGCTCGCGCAGGCTGTCGACACTGAGGCTCGCACCAGCCGCCGCAACACAGTACGCCACCAGTTGCAGGCGTGTTTCGTCGCTTTCCAGCGGCTGCGCCAGCACCACGGCTTCGGCGACGTTTTCCAGGGTTTGCAGCAACTGGCCGACTTCCCCCGGCTCGACCCGATAACCGCGAATTTTCACCTGATCATCCGCGCGCCCCAGGTACTCCAGCACGCCGTCCACCCAACGCGCGCGGTCACCCGCACGGTACAGGCGCTGACCATCGGCATGCGGGTCCGGCACGAAGCGTTCGGCGGTCATCGCCGCACGGCCCAGATAGCCCTGCGCCAGACCGTGACCGCCCAGATACAGCTCGCCCGCCACGCGTTCGGCAACCGGGTTGAGATAGGCGTCCAGCACCCGCGCTTTGCCATTGGCCAGTGGTTGACCGACCGGCACACTGCGGCAAGCGTCAACGCGCTCGGCGACTTCATGGGTGAGGATGCCGACCGTGGTTTCCGTCGGGCCGTAGTGGTTGACGATCCGGCAGCCCGGTTTGAGCGCGCGGATTTGCTCGATCAACGCCCAGGAACTGGCCTCGCCACCCAGAATCAGCAATTGGCCCGGCAGCACGTCGGTCGGGTTGGCGGCTTGCAGCAGCCCCTGCAAATGGCTGGGTACGATTTTCAGCACTGCAACCTGATGCTCAGCCATGTAACGCGCGAAGCCATCAGGGTCGAACGCCTGCTCATGAGACAGCAGATGCAGCGGCCGACCGGACGCCAGCGCACCGAACAGCAGTGTATGGCCCAGATCTGCCGCGACAGTCGACACCATCGCCATGCTCGCCCCGTCATCCAGCGACAGGCGCTCAAGCACGCCCTGCACGTAGTTGGCCAGCGCGCCGTGGCTGATTACCACGCCCTTCGGCTGCCCGGTGGAGCCGGAGGTGTAGATGATGTAAGCCGGTTGCTCGGCGATGACACGCACATTCAGCGCACTGCCATCCACCGCGGACCATAGCGCAGCATCGAAGGCCAGTACCGGGCACACACCCAGTTGCGCGGCCTTGTCGTCGCCGGACGCGTGAATCAACAACGCCGCGCCGCTGTCACGAACCAGTTGCTGCAAACGCTCGGCAGGTTGTGCGCTGTCCAGCGGCAGGTAAACGGCACCGAGTTTGAGCACCGCCAGCAGGCTGACCACCCATTCCACAGAGCGGTCCAGGCACAGCGCAACGGTCATGCCCGGCTTGATGTGCTGCGCATGCAGGTAGCGGGCGAACTGGTTACTGCGTTGTTCAAGTTCATCAAAGCTCAACACCTGCTGGCCAACGCGCAACGCGGTCTTGCCCCGTCCGATGCGCAGGCCCTGTTGCCACAGGCTGAGGAAGTCATCGCAGGCAAAATCGGCGCTCTGCTCAGCGACCGGCAACCATACTGCTTGCGGCTGATCAGCCAGACGCTGGTCAGTGTCCACGACCAGTGCTTGCATCACGGCACGCAGCGCGTCGGCCATGCGCTCGATGGTCGATGGCTCGAACAGGTCGGTGGCGTAAGTAAAATAACCGCGTATGCCGCGCGGCGTGTCGGTGAAGTCGAAGGCCAGATCAAAGCGTGCATCGCTGCTGCCAATCGGAAACTCATCGACGGTCAGGCCCGACACACGTTGCCCGCTGTCTTCGGCCGCCAGCACATGCTGATTGATCTTGAACTGGAACAACGGGTTGTGACCCAGATTACGCTCGGGTGCCAGTGCGTCCACCAGATGTTCAAAGGGCAGCTCCTGATGCGACTGGGCACCGGTCACGACCTGTTTCACCTGATCCAGCAACTGCGCAAAGCTCTGCTGCTCATCCACCTGCACACGCAGGACCTGAGTGTTGATGAAGAAGCCGATCAGGCCTTCCAGCTCGCTACGGGTGCGCCCGGCGTTGGGCGCACCAATGCGAATGTCGGCCTGACCACTGAAACGCGACAGCACCACCGACAGTGCCGCCAGAGTCAGCATGAACAAGGTCTGGCCGCTATTGCGCGCCAGGCTTTTCAGCTGCGTAGACAATTGTTCCGGCACATCGACGCGCACCGTCGCGCCACGCTGGCTCGGTTGCAGCGGACGCTGATGATCCAGCGGCAGGCTCAATAGCGGATGCTCAGTGCCCAACTGCTGCTTCCAGTAGTTCAACTGCCGCTCGCCCTCCCCGGCTTCCAGCCATGCGCGCTGCCAGATCGCGTAGTCGGCATATTGAATGGCCAGCGCAGGCAATTGCGCTGGCTGCCCGGAGACCTGCGCCTGATACAACTGCACAAACTCACGAATCAGCACTTCGCCGGACCAGCCATCGGAGACGATGTGATGCATGCACACGGTCAGGACGTGCTCGGCTTCGCCCAATTGAAACAGCCTGACCCGCAGTAATGTACCGCTGAGCAAATCGAAGGGCTTTTGCAGCTCGGCGCGCACCTGGTTTTCGATGTCGGCTGGCGCAACCGAGGCAAACTCAAGGGCAACGGTCGCCTGCTGAAGAATCTCCTGATAAAACGCGCCGTCCTCGGAAACAAACCGGGTGCGCAGGGTTTCGTGGCGCTGCACCAGCCTGTCCAGCGCTGCGCTCAATGCCTGGCGGTCCAGCGGGCCATTCAGACGCACTGCCATAGGCACGTTGTACGCGGCGTTGCCCGGTTCCATCTGCCAGAGAAACAGCATGCGCTGCTGGGCGTAGGACAGCGGGATACGCGCTACATCATGCCGGGTTACAGCGATGGGCAGCAGTTTGAAGCTCTGCCCGGTCTCGTGCATCTTGTTCAGAATCTGGCGGCGCTGTTCGACGGGCAAACCAACGAAACGCTGGGCGATACGCTCTGCTGCAGACTTGTCCATGTCAGATACCCGCCATTTCATTCATCATTTTTTCAATATCGGACAAGCCGTCGTCGGTCAGCGACAAGCCGCTGCTGGCGAAAGCCTGAATAAATTCGTTCAATTGCGGTTTCTCGAAAATCAGGCGCAGCGGGATGTCGATCCCCAGGCCCGTGTGAATTCTGGAAATCAGTTGTGTGGCCAGCAGCGAATGGCCGCCCAGCTCAAAGAAATCGTCGCTCAACCCGACGCGCTCGACTTTAAGCACGTCGGCCCAGATCGCAGCCATTTGCTGCTCCTGCTCAGTCGACGGCGCAACGTACTGGCGCTGCAACTGGCTGGCGTCTGGTGCTGGCAGGGCTTTGCGATCCAGCTTGCCGTTGGCGCTCAGCGGCATGCTTGCCAGCCAGACGAAGTGGGTCGGCACCATATAATCTGGCAGTGTTTCTTTGAGATACGCCTTGAGTGCATCCCGCAGGTGATCGCCACTGTGCTCAGCCACCAGGTAGGCTGCCAGTTGTTTGCCGAATGGGCCGTCAACGTCGACAACTACAGCTTCCTGAACGTTTTCGTGTTCCAGCAGGCTGGCTTCGATCTCGCCCAGTTCGATACGCAGGCCGCGAATCTTCACCTGATGGTCGATACGCCCGGCGTATTCGATAACGCCTTCATCGCGATAACGCGCCAGATCGCCGGTGCGGTAAAGACGCCCGCCCTGCTCGTCGAACGGGTCCGGCACAAAGCGCTCAGCCGTCAGCGCCGCGCGGTTGTGATAACCCCGCGCCAGACCCGCACCGCCCAGGTACAGCTCTGCCGCAACGCCTTGCGCGGCGGGCAGCAAGCCGTCATCCAGAATGTGGGTTTTCAGGTTATCAATGGGTCGACCAATCGGCACGCTGAGCACGTCGTCCGTAGTGCAAGTCCAATGCGTCACGTCGATAGCCGCTTCGGTCGGGCCATACAGGTTGTACAAGCCCACTTGCGGCAGACGTTTGAGCACCTGAGCGGCCAGTTCGGCAGGTAATGCTTCACCACTGCACACCACACGCCGCAGGCTGTTACAGCTTTCCACCTGCGGATGAGTCAGAAACGCCTGGAGCATCGACGGGACAAAGTGCAGCGTCGTGACCTGATGTTCGCGGATGGTCTGCACCAGCCGCTCCGGGTCGCGATGATCGCCCGGCAGCGCTACTGCCAGACGTGCGCCGGTCAGCAGCGGCCAGAAGAATTCCCACACCGACACGTCGAAGCTGAACGGGGTTTTCTGCAATACCGTATCGCTGCCATCCAGCCCGTAGGCCTTCTGCATCCAGTGCAAACGGTTGACCAGGGCGCGATGGCTGTTGCCTGCGCCTTTTGGCTTGCCGGTCGAACCCGAGGTGTAAATCACATACGCCAGATTCAGCGGATGGCTGAGGTTGACCGGGTTGGCAGTGTTGTAACCGGCCAGCCAATCGCCGTCCTGATCCAGACAAATGCTCTGCACCTGAACCGGCAAACGCTGTATCAGCGCACTCTGGGTCAACAACAAACCAATCCCGCTGTCCTGCATCATGTAAGCCAGACGGTCCTCGGGGTAATCCGGGTCCAGCGGCACGTAAGCGCCACCGGCCTTGATGATCGCCAGCAGGCCGATGACCATTTCCACGCTGCGCTCGACACAGATACCCACCAGCACATCGGGGCCGACGCCCAACTCGCGCAAGCGATGAGCAAGCTGATTAGCACGGACGTTAAGTTGCGCATAGCTCAGTTGTTCAGCCGCAAAAATCAGTGCCGGAGCGTCCGGCGTGGCCTGTACCTGGGCTTCGATCAGGCTGTGCAGGCAGTGCTCGCCAGGGAAATCGGCAGCCGTGGCGTTCCAGTCGCGAACAATCTGCTGCTGTTCGGCAGCGTCAAGCATCGGCACTTCAGCAATGCGCTGACCCGCATTGGCGCAAATGGCCTGCAACAGCGCGAGCCAGTGCCCGGCCACGCGCTCGATGGTGCTGCGCTCGAACAGCGCGGTGGCATAGGTCAGGCCTGCGCTCAAAGCGCCATCGTGTTCGGCGGTATTGAGGGTCAGGTCGAACTGTGCCGGATAGCTCTCGGACGTCAGCGCTTCGACCTGCAAACCGGGCAGTGCGCGCACCTCAGCACTGGCCTGGCTTTGGTGGTTGAACATCACCTGGAACAGCGGGCTGTGACTGAGGCTGCGTTGAGGTTGCAGTGCCTCGACCAGCTGTTCGAACGGCAGTTCCTGATGCGCCTGGGCTTGCAGGGCCGCATGTTTGACCTGTTGCAGCAGCTCGCTGAACGTGGTGTGCAGGCCGAATTCGGCGCGTAGCACCTGGGTGTTGACGAAGAAACCGATCAGGCCTTCGGTTTCCGCGCGGGTGCGGTTGGCAATCGGCACGCCGACACGAATGTCAGGCTGGCCGCTGTGGCGATGCAGCAAGGTCTGGAACGACGCCAGCAACAGCATGAACAGTGTGACGCCCTGCTGCCGCGCGACCTGTTTCAAGTCGTCGATCAACGCTGGTGCCAGCTCGACCGCCAGCCGCGCACCGGCGTGGCTTTGCACCACCGGGCGCGGATGATCGGCGGGCAATTCAAGAATCGGCTGCTGGTCGCCCAGTTGCTGCTTCCAGTAATCCAGCTGCCGCGCCTGTTCTCCGGCGTCCATCCAGTTGCGCTGCCACAGCGCGTAGTCGGCGTATTGCATGTCCAGCGCGGTCAACTCCACCTCACGGCCCTGGCTGTAGCCTTCGTACAGGCGCACCAGTTCATCGACCATGATCGGCATCGACCAGCCATCGGAAACGATGTGGTGCTGGGTCAGGATCAGCACGTGTTCGTCAGCAGCAAGATTCAGCAAGCGGACGCGCAACAGCGGGCCCTGTTCCAGATCGAACGGGCGCTGCATTTCCTGCTCCACGCAGGCTTCAAGGGTTTGGCCGGCAGGCACGGACTCGACCATCAGGGTCAAGGCACGCGGCGCATGGATGATCTGCACAGCCTGTTCGCCCTGCTGACGGAAGGTAGTGCGCAGGGTTTCGTGGCGGGCAATCAATGCGCTGAAACTGTGCTCCAGCGCGGCAATGTCCAGCGAGCCGCTCAGACGCAGGGCCGCAGGAATAGTGTAAGCAGTGCTTTCAGGATCAAGCTGCCAGAGAAACCACTGGCGCTGCTGCGCGTAAGACAAGCCCAGCGGCTGGCTGCGGTCGGCCTTGATAAAGCGTGGCGCAGCATTGCCCTGCCCGTTGCCCGCCGCCAGCGCAAAGGCTGCCAGATCACGCGTTTCAAACAGGTCGCGCAACGACAGTTCGACGTCCAGTTGCTGACGGATGCGCGAGATCACCTGAGTGGCCAGCAACGAATGCCCGCCCAGCTCAAAAAAGTTGTCGCTACGCCCGACCTGCTCGACTTTCAGCACATCGGCCCAGATCGCCGCCAGTTGCTGCTCCAGCTCGCCTTGCGGCGCAATGTAGGTCGCTTGCAACTGGCTGACATCCGGTGCGGGCAGCGCCTTGCGGTCCAGCTTGCCGTTGGCGGTCAGCGGCATCTTGTCGAGGACGATGAAATGCGTCGGCACCATGTAATCCGGCAGGTGCGCGCGGAGTTCGGTCTTCAGGGTTTCGCGCAGGCTTTGCTGATCCTGATCAGGCTGGGCTGGCACCAGATACGCGGCCAATTGCCCATCCACGGCCAGCACGATCACTTCGCGCACGGCCGGGTGCGCTTGCAGTCGCGCTTCGATTTCGCCCAGTTCGATGCGGAAGCCGCGAATCTTCACCTGATGGTCGATACGCCCGGCGTACTCGATCACTCCAGCAGCGCGATAACGGGCCAGGTCGCCGGTGCGGTACAGGCGACCGCCGTCGCTGGAGAACGGGTCCGGCACAAAGCGTTCGGCAGTCAGCGCCGCGCGGTTGTGATAACCCCGCGCCAGACCCGCATGGCCGATGTGCAGTTCGCCGCAGCAGCCTTGGGCGACCGGGTTGAAATCAGCGTCCAGCACGTACCACGACAAATCCGGGATCGCCTCGCCAATCGGGCTGGCCGGGTTTTGCGTGTCGGCCTCGGTTATCGGTCGGTAAGTGACATGCACGGTGGTTTCAGTGATGCCGTACATGTTGATCAGTTGCGGTGCATGATCGCCAAAACGGTCGAACCAGAGCTTCAGGCTGGCGACGTCCAGCGCTTCGCCACCAAAGATGACTTTCTCCAGCGACATCGACACAGGCGAATCACACGCCACACGCATCAACTGCTTGAACGCCGACGGCGTCTGGTTGAGCACTGTGACGCGCTGTTCAACCAGCAGCGCATGGAAGTCTTCCGGCGAACGGGTCACTTCGCGCGGCACGATCACCAGTCGGCCGCCATGCAGCAGCGCGCCGAAAATCTCCCACACCGAGAAGTCGAAGGCGAAGGAATGGAACAGCGTCCACACGTCTTTTTCGCTGAATTTAAACCAGTCATCCGTGGCAGCAAACAGGCGCATCAGGTTGTGATGGGCGAGCAAGGTGCCTTTCGGTTTGCCGGTTGAGCCCGAGGTGTAGATGACGTAGGCCAGATTGTCTGGCGAGGTCTGGTTGACCGGGTTTTCCGTGCTGTAACCGTCCAGCGAATCAGTCAGATCCAGTGTCTGAACATGTGCAGGAATAGGCAGTTGCCCAAGCAAATGCGCCTGGGTCAGCAACAGTTCGATACCGCTGTCGTACATCAGAAAGCTCAGGCGATCCTGCGGGTAGTCCGGATCCAGCGGCACGTACGCGCCACCGGCCTTGAGGATCGCCAGCATTCCGACGATCATCTGCAGACTGCGTTCAGCGGCCAGCCCCACGCGAACATCCGGGCCAACGCCCTGCTCGCGCAGTTTATGAGCCAGCTGGTTGGCTCGGCTGTTGAGCTGTTGATAGCTCAGTTGCTCGGCACCGAAGCTCAGAGCGATGGCCAGCGGCGAGCGCTCGGCCTGAGTTTCAATGCGTTGATGGGCGCAATATTCACTTGGATAAACCGCAAGGTCGCGGTTCCAGTCGCGCAGGGTGTCTTGCCGCTCATCGACGCTCAACAGCGGCAGGTCGGCGATGCGCTGGTTGACGTCGCGGCACATGCCGCTCAGCAGGTTGCACCAGTGCCCGGCCATGCGCTCGATGGTTGCGGCGTCGAACAGGTCGGTGGCGTAGGTGAACGAAGCGGCCAGGCCGTTCGGGCGTTCGCAGGTGTCCAGGGTCAGGTCGAACTGCGCGGTGTGTTTGTCGGACAGCTGATATTCCAGGCGCAGACCGGCCAGTTCGCGGGCCTCGTTGTGGCCTTCGCTCTGGTGGTTGTAGGCCACCTGAAACAGTGGGCTGCGGCTCAGATCGCGCTGCGGTTGCAGGGCTTCGACCAGTTGTTCGAACGGCAGGTCTTGATGAGCCTGGGCCTGCACAGCCGTGTGTTTGATCTGCTGCAGCAACCCGGCCACGGTGGTTTGCGTATCGAAGTCGGACTTGAGCACCTGAGTGTTGACGAAGAAGCCGATCAGCCCCTGGGTTTCGCTGCGGGTGCGGTTAGCGACGGGCACACCGACGCGTATATCGGCCTGACCGCTGTAGCGGTGCAACAAGGTCTGCAACGACGCCAGCAACAGCATGAACAGGGTGATGCCTTGCTGCCGCGCCAGAGTCTTGAGGTCGTTGAGCAGCGCGGCATCCAGCTCGACATTCAGTCGCGCTCCGTCGTAGCTGCGCAGCGCCGGGCGCGGTCGATCGGTGGGCAGCTCCAGAATCGGCTGCTGCTCGCCCAGCTGTTGCTTCCAGTACGCAAGCTGGCGTTCCTGCTCGCCCATTTCCAGCCAGTTGCGCTGCCAGAGGGCGTAGTCGGCGTACTGGATCGGCAAGGGTGGCAATTCGGCTTCGCGGCCCAGCGTGGCGGCCTGATAGCACTGCATCAGCTCGTCAACCATGATCGGCATCGACCAGCCATCGGAGACGATGTGGTGCTGGGTCAACACCAGCACGTGCTCCTGCTCGCTCAGTTTGAGCAGCCTGACCCGCAACAGCGGCCCATGTTGCAGATCGAAGGGCTGCTGCACTTCCTGATCGACGTAACGCTCGACCGTTTCGCCAGCCGCCAGTTGGTCGACATGCAATGCAAACGGCGACGCCGGATGCACCACCTGCAACGCGTCGTCGCCCTGCTGTTCAAACGTGGTGCGCAGGGTTTCGTGACGCTCGATCAGGTGTTCGACGCTACGCCGTAATGCCTCGACATCCAGCGCGCCATGCAGGCGCAGCGCCAGCGGAATGTTGTAGGCCGCGCTGTGCGGTTCCAGTTGCCAGATGATCCATTGCCGCTGCTGCGCATAGGAGAGCGCAGACGGGGCCTGCGTCTCCCTTACAGCGATCGGCGTGACCCCGTAGAGATTCACCCCCTGGCGCTTGAGCAGGACCGCCAGCGCCTTGCGTTCACGGGCGGACAGCGATTTAACGGAGTCAAGCAACTGTTGCACTGGGGTCTCTCCTGCTAAGCAATCAAATTATCAATTTCCTCCGCTGATAAACGTTTGAGTGCCTCCAGTGATTTAGTCAATTCGTCCAGCGCATGGTCACTTTCACCATTTTTTTCTTGCAGCGTGGCGCAGAAGTCCGCCAACACCGGCTGTTCGAACAGGTCCTTGAGGCCGACCTCGCGCTGCAACTGCTCACGTACTCGCACCAGCATCTGTACCGCCAGCAGCGAGTGGCCGCCGAGTTCGAAGAAGTTGTCGCTGCGCCCGACCTGCCCGACCTTGAGCACGTCACTCCAGACCGCCGCCAATTGTTCTTCCAGCTCGCCTTGCGGCGCGACATAGGCCACCTGCAACTGACCGGCATCCGGCGCAGGCAGCGCCTTGCGGTCCAGCTTGCCGTTGGCGGTCAGCGGCATCTTGTCGAGGACGATGAAATGCGTCGGCACCATGTAATCCGGCAGGTGCGCGCGGATTTCGGTTTTCAGGGCTTCGCGCAGGCTTTGCTGGTCGTGGTCAAGCTGGGCTGGCACTAGATACGCGGCCAATTGCCCATCCACGGCCAGCACGATCACTTCGCGCACCGTCGGGTGCGCTTGCAGCCGCGCTTCGATTTCGCCCAGTTCGATACGGAAACCGCGGATCTTCACCTGATGGTCGATACGCCCGGCGTATTCGATCACTCCGGCAGCGCGATAACGGGCCAGGTCGCCGGTGCGGTACAGGCGACCGCCGTCGCTGGAGAACGGGTCCGGCACGAAGCGTTCGGCAGTCAGCGCCGCGCGGTTGTGATAACCCCGCGCCAGACCCGCATGGCCGATGTGCAGTTCGCCGCTGCAGCCTTGGGCGACCGGGTTGAAATCCGCGTCCAACACGTACCACGACAAATCCGGGATCGCCTCGCCAATCGGGCTGGCCGGGTTTTGCGTGTCGGCCTCGGTTATCGGTCGGTAAGTAACATGCACGGTGGTTTCAGTGATGCCGTACATATTGATCAGTTGCGGTGCATGATCGCCAAAACGGTCGAACCAGGGCTTCAGGCTGGCGACGTCCAGCGCTTCGCCACCAAAGATGACTTTCTCCAGCGACATCGACACAGGCGAATCACACGCCACACGCATCAACTGCTTGAACGCCGACGGCGTCTGGTTAAGCAATGTGACGCGCTGTTCAATCAGCAGCGCATGGAACTCTTCCGGCGAACGGGTCACTTCGCGCGGCACGATCACCAGTCGGCCGCCATGCAGCAGCGCGCCGAAAATCTCCCACACCGAGAAGTCGAAGGCGAAGGAATGGAACAGCGTCCACACGTCCTTTTCGCTGAATTTGAACCAGTCATCCGTGGCAGCAAACAGGCGCATCAGGTTGTGATGGGCGAGCAAGGTGCCTTTCGGTTTTCCGGTCGAGCCGGAGGTGTAGATCACGTAGGCCAGGTTGTCTGGCGAGGTCTGGTTGACCGGGTTTTCCGTGCTGTAACCGTCCAGCGAATCAGTCAGATCCTGTGTCTGAACATGTGCAGGAATAGGCAGTTGCCCAAGCAAATGCGCCTGGGTCAGCAACAGTTCGATACCGCTGTCGTACATCAGAAAGCTCAGGCGATCCTGCGGGTAATCCGGGTCCAGCGGCACGTATGCACCACCGGCCTTGAGGATCGCCAGCATTCCCACGATCATCTGCAGACTGCGTTCAGCGGCCAGCCCCACGCGAACATCCGGGCCGACGCCCTGCTTGCGCAGTTTATGAGCCAGCTGGTTGGCGCGGCTGTTGAGCTGTTGATAGCTCAATTGCTCGCCAGCAAAAGTCAGGGCAATGGCATGTGGCGTGCGCTCGGCTTGGGTTTCGATACGCTGATGGGCGCACTGCCCGGTCGGGTAATGCTGCACGCTTTGCGTCCAGGCAGTCGGCAGGGTCAGCTCGCCGAGACGCGCCGTTGCGGACGCACTGAGGTTTTGCAGCAAGTGATCGAAATGCGCCGCCAGTTGCAGAATGCCTTCTGCACTGAAGTGTTGCCGGTCGTAACTGAAACGTACGGACAGCACGTCGTTGGCCTCGACCACCAGGGTCAGCGGATAATGCGCTTGCTCCTGATTGCGCAGGTCACTGAACGTCAGACCTTCCGGCGCGCGCTGCAAGGCTTCGGACACCGGGTAGTTTTCGAATACCAGTATGTTGTCGAACAGCGCCTCGCCACTGTTACGTGCCCAGCGCTGGATGTCATACAGCGGCGTGTGCTCATGCTCGCGCAGGGCGATGTTTTTTCCCTGCACCTGCTGCACCCAGTCACCGACAGTCTGTTCCGAACGCGGGCTGGCGATCACCGGCAAGGTGTTGATGAACAGGCCCAGTTGCTCCTCGACGCCCGGCAATTCAGCCGGACGCCCGGCCACCGTCGCACCAAAGGTCACGCTGGACTGGCCGGTATAGCGTTGCAGCAGCAACAGCCAGGCCGATTGCACCAGCGTGTTGAGGGTGACGTGCTGTTCGCGGGCAAACTCGCTCAAGCGGCGGGTGCCGTCGGCATCGATCAGCTGAATGTAATCGCCATAGCCCTGCTCATCGGTTGATGTTTTGAAGGCTTGCAGCAAGCGGGTCGGCTCGTCCAGTTCGGCCAGTTCTGCGGTCCAGAAGCGCTCGCTGACATCAGCGTCCTGATCCTGTAGCCACTGGATGTAATCGCGATAACGTCCCGCCTGTTTCGGCGGCGTCTGACCGCTGTAGCGTTGCAGCACTTCGCCCAGCAGCCGCGAGCTGCTCCAGCCGTCCATCAAAATGTGGTGGCTGGTGTAGACCAGTTGCCACGCGTCGTCGTCAGTGCGCACTACCGCGAGGCGCAACAGCGGACCGTGCGCCAGATCAAAACCCTGCTGACGGTCGGCCTGCGCCCAGTCGTCGAGCCAGTTTTGCGGCTTGCCACGAGCATCCAGCTCGACAAAGGGCAGTGTGACCTGACGTTGCACGACTTGCAGCGACTGTTCGCTCTGGCTGATAAAACAACTGCGCAGCACTTCGTGGTTGTTCACCGCTGATTGCCATGCGTTATGGAAACGCGGCACATCCAGGCCGCTGATGCTCACGCGCATCTGGTTGATGTAGTTGCCGGCGCCCTCATCGAACAACGAGTGGAACAGCATGCCCTGCTGCATCGGCGACAGCGGGTAGATGTCTTCGATCTCGCCCGCAGCAATCGGCAAGCCGTCGAGTTGCGTTTGAGTGAGGCGCGCCAGCATAAAGTCCGACGGCGTGACGCCCTGATGCCCGGCGGTGCAGTGGTCGATCAGCGTGGTCAGCGCCTGCTCGTAGCGACGCGCCAGGGTGTCGATGGTCGAAGCGTGATACACCTCGCGGCTGAAGCTCCAGTCCAGTTGCAGCTGGCCGTCGAACACCTGACCATTGAGGCTCAGCCAGTTGCCCAGCGGGCCGTCTTCGCACAGCGCAGTGCCAGTTTTGTCGGCACTCGGCACGAACAACGCGCCTTGTTGTTCGTTGAAGCTGCCGTCGAACTGGCCCAGGTAATTGAACGTGACCCGCGCCTGCGGCAAGGCGGCCAATTGTTGCTTAAACGACGGCTCGCCGAGATGACGTAGTACGCCGTAACCAATACCTTTGTTCGGCACGGCACGCAGTTGTTCCTTGATCCCGCACAGGCTTGCACCCGGCGCGATTTGCGGCGTGAGGCGAACCGGAAACAGGCTGCTGAACCAGCCGACGGTACGGCTGAGATCGGTGTCGTCAAACAAGTCTTCGCGGCCATGCCCTTCCAGCTGGATCAGCACCGACGGCTGCTGACTCCACTCGCACAATACTTGCGCCAGCGCGGTCAACAGCAGGTCGTTGACCTGCGTACGGTACGCGGCAGGTGCGACTTTCAGCAGCTTGTGGGTCAGGTCCTTGCTCAACCAGGATGAGGCATGGGCCGCATCGCGATTGCGCATCGAACCTTCGGGCTTGTCGCGTGGCAACGGTTGATCTGCGCCCTGTAAAGCGTGCAGCCAGTAATCGCGCTCGGCGCTCAGCGTTTCGCCGGTCGCATACTGTTGCAATTGCTCGGCCCAATGCTTGAGCGACGTGCTTTTCGCTGCCAACGCCACAGGCTGGCCCTTCGTCAGGGCGACGTAAGCCTGCTGCAGGTCTTCCAGCAGCACCCGCCACGACACGCCGTCGACGGCCAAATGATGAATCACCAGCAACAAACGCTGCTCGCCCTGCGGCAGGTTGACCAACAGCGCCCGTAGCAGCGGACCGTTTTTCAGGTCCAGACTGCGCTGCGTCTCGTCGGCCAGTTCAGGCAAGCGCTCGATGCTGTCCAGCTCATGAACCCACAGCAGGTCGCGAGTGTTCAGCGCGCCGAACGTGGCTTGCCACTGGCCGTCTTGCAGAGCAAAACCCAGACGCAGCGCGTCGTGCTGTTCGATCAGCGCGGTCAGTGCAGCTTGAAGATGGATTGCATCCAGCGTTTGCAGGGGCTTGAGCATCAGCGCCTGATTCCAGTGCTGACGCTCGGGAATGTCCAGTTCGAAGAAGCGCGCCTGAATCGGCAGCAACGGCAGCGAGCCACTGACCTGTTCGACCAGCGCAGCAGGCTTTTTCTGGATCAGTTTTGCCACCGAGGCCAACTGGCTGATGGTCTGCTTTTCAAACAACTGCTTGGGGCTGAGCTTGATACCCTGACGCTTGGCGCGGGCGATGATCTGCAGGCTGAGGATCGAGTCGCCGCCCAGTTCGAAGAAGTTGTCGGTGCTGCCGACTTGTTCCAGTTTCAGTACGTCCGCCCACACGGCGGCGAGCTTTTCCTCGATCTCGCCGACCGGCGCGGTGTAGCGCTGTTTGACCACGCCCGGTTTGGGCAAGGCGCGCTTGTCGAGCTTGCCGTTGGCGGTCAGCGGCAGGCTGTCCAGCAGCATGATCTGAGCGGGCACCATGTAGTCGGGCAAGCGTGCAGCCAACTGCTCGCGCAGGCTGTCGACGGTCAGATCCGCACCGGCTGCCGCGACGCAATAGGCCACCAGTTGCAGGCGCGATTCGTCTTCATCGACAGGCAATGCCAGCACGCTGGCTTGCGCAACCGAAGGCAGGTTCAGCAGCACCCGCGCCACTTCGGCAGGCTCGACACGATAACCGCGCACTTTGACTTGATCGTCGGCACGGCCGATGAATTCCAGCAAGCCCTGATGATTGCGACGCATGCGGTCGCCGCTGCGATAGGCGCGTGCGCCATTCTCTGCAAACGGGTCCGGCACGAAACGCTCGGCGGTCAGCGCAGGCTGACCGATGTAGCCCAGCGCGACACTGTCGCCACCGATGTACAGCTCGCCCGCCACCTGAGTGCCAACGGGGTTCAGCACATCATCCAGCACATAAGCGCTGGCCCCCGGCAACGGCGCACCGACCGGCACCGTAGTGGATAGATATAGACCTTGTGGGAGCGAGCCGGGCGACGCTTCGCTTGCTCGCGAAGAGGCCTTTACAGTCTTGCAAAATGGGGAAGCTGGACTATTGCTTTCGCGAGCAAGCTCGCTCCCACATTGTGATAGTGAAGCAGGCACCTCATGGGTCAGTACGCCGACCGTGGTTTCGCTCGGGCCGTAGTGGTTGATCACCCGGCAATCGGGTTTGAGCTGACGCACCTGCTCGACCAGCGCAGGCGAACAGGCTTCGCCGCCGACGATCAGTGCATGCTGCGGCAACACATCGGCAGGATGGCTGGCCTGTAACAGCGCGGCCAGATGACCGGGCACGATCTTCAGCACGCCAACCTGATGCTCGGCCATGTAAGCCGCGAAGGCATCCGGGTCGAAACCCAGCGCCTCGGTCAGCACATGCAGCGTGCGTCCTGAACACAGCGCGCCGAACAGCACGGTATGACCAAGGTCGGCGGCGATGGTCGAGACCAGCGCCATGCTCGCCTGGGGAGCCAGTTGCAACTGCTCCAGCAGACCACGCACGTAAGAGGCCAGCGCGCCCTGGCTGACCAATACGCCCTTGGGCTGACCGGTGGAACCGGAGGTATGAATAATGTAAGCCGCTGAATCGGCTGACAGCGTGATATCAGGACGACTGACCGGCAAGGCCTGCCACAGCGCAGGCGTCCAGGCCAGGCCCTCACAGCCGGCAACATCCAGTGACGTCTGGCGCACATCGCCTTCGGCACACAGCAGCACTTTGGCCTGGGCGTTGCTCAGCATCTGTTGCAGGCGCGCATCCGGGGCTTTGACGTCCAGCGGCATGTACACACCACCGGCCTTGAAGATCGCCAGCACCGCCGTTAGCCAGTCCAGCGAACGCTCCATCAACACCGCAACCGGCTGGCCTTCGCCAATACCCATCCGGATCAGATGATGGGCCAGTTGATTGGCGGCCTGATCCAGTTCCAGCGTCGTCAGGCTGCGATCCAGACACCGGGCGGCCAGTGCATGCGGCTGGTGTTCAACCTGTTGGCCCCAGAGCTGAAGCATGTGCGGCGCGGGTTCGCGCACTTCGCGTGGTGGCTCGATTGCCAGTGCACCGAGGCTGAACAACGGCGCCTGCGGCGCATCGAGCAGGGTTTTGAACAGCGCAAGCATTTCGGGAATGAACCCTTCGACGGTGGCGCGTCGATAAAGGTCGCTGGCGTAGGCCATGTCGCCATGAATCAGCGTGCCGTCGTCGGTGATATCCAGCGCCAGATCGAAATGCGCGCCCTGCTTGTCGAAGGCGTATTCGCTGACTTCCAGCCCGGCCAGCTTGAGCGCGGTTTTCTGTTTGAGGATTACGTTCTGGTTGAACTTGGCCTGAAACAAAGGGTTGTGGCCCAGGCTGCGCTCTGGCGCCAGTTGATCGACAAGTTGCTCGAACGGTACGTCCTGATGGGCCTGCGCGCCGAACGAGGTGTCACGGATCTGCGCCAGCAGGTCAAGGTAGCTGAGGCGCTCGTCCACCTGGCAGCGCAAAACCTGAGTATTGATGAAGAAACCGATCAGCCCTTCGGTTTCAGCGCGACCGCGGTTGGCGTTAGGCACACCGATGCGGATATCGCGTTGCCCGGCCTTGCGCGACAGAAACAGCGAAAAACCGGCCAGCACCAGCATGAACAGGGTCATGCCCTGCGTGCGCGCAAAGGCGTTGAGCTGGCGCGACAGATCAGCACCGAAATCAAAGCGCAGGTGCTCGCCCTGATAGCTTTGTGTCACCGGGCGTGGGAAATCCTGCGCGGCGTCCAGCAAAGGTTGTTCGTCACCCAACTGGCTGCGCCAGTAATCCAGTTGCCGCGCGCCCTCGCCCGCCTCCAGCCAGCTGCGTTGCCAGATAGCGTAGTCGGCGTATTGCAGCGGCAGCTCCGGCAGCGCAGGTTCGCGACCTTCGCAATACGCCTGATAGCAGTGCACGAACTCCTGAATCATGACGTCCATCGACCAACCGTCGGAGACGATGTGGTGCATGCTCACCACCAGCACATGCTCGTCACTGGCAAGACGGAACAGGTGCGCACGCAGCAACGGGCCTGTGCGCAAATCAAACGGCTGGCTGGTGACGGTGGCAACTCGCAACGCCAGTTCGGCATCGCGCAGTTCGACATCAGCCAGACCGGACAAATCAATGCTGTCCAGCGCCACGGTCTGATCATGCAGCAGCACTTGCTGCGCCTGATCACCGTCGGTGTGGAACACGGTACGCAGCACTTCATGGCGTTCGATCAGATGATCAAAGGCGCGGCGCAAGGCCGGCTCGTTCAGCGGGCCTTGCAGACGCAGGCCGGTGGTCATCTTGTAGGCGTCGCTCAGCGGGTCGAGCTGCCAGAGGAACAGCAGGCGTTGCTGGGCGAACGACAGCGGAATCGTGCTGAAATCATGACGGCTGACCGGCACCGGCAGCAGGCTGAAATCCTTGCCTTCCTGGCGCAAGCGGGCGAGGAACTGTTGGCGTTGTTCCAGCGACAGGCCGACAAAACGTTTCGCGATACGTGCAGCGGTGGTCCCGGTCATGCGCCAAATTCCTCCAGTGAGTCCATGAACTGGTCCATGTCGCTCCAGTCGTTATCCGTTGTGTTGTCGGTCAGCGCGGCCACTTCGACGGCAAGGTCGCTGAGCAGCGGTTTTTCAAACAGGGTGCGCAACGGCAGGCTGATGCCCAGTCGCGTTTTGATCCGGGCGATGACTTGCGCGGCCAGCAACGAATGGCCACCCAACTCGAAAAAGTGATCGTCGAGGCCGACCTGCGGTGCGTGCAGGACTTCTTGCCAGATAGCAGCGAGGCAGATTTCCACCTCGCTGTGCGGCGCGCGATAACACGCCTGCAACTGGCTTGCGTCGGGCGCTGGCAGTGCCTTGCGGTCCAGTTTGCCGCTGGGCGTGAGTGGCAGTTCCGGGAGCAGCAATAAATGCGTCGGCACCATGTAATCCGGCAGGCTGGCTTGCAGCTGGGCTTTGATGCCCTGGCGCAGTGCCAGTTGCTCGGCATCGCCGTTCGCCATGACCTGCGGCACCACGTAGGCGACCAGTTGCGTACTGCCCGCCAGCTCGACGGCCAGTACCACCGCTTCGCGCACGCCCGTGCATTGCTGAAGGCGCGATTCGATTTCACCCAGCTCAATACGGAAACCGCGAATTTTCACCTGATGATCGACCCGCCCGATGTACTCGACAGCGCCATCAGCGCGCAGTCGGGCGCGGTCGCCGGTGCGGTACAGGCGCTCACCGGGCACGAACGGATCAGCCACGAAACGCTCGGCGCTCAGGCCGGGCTGGGCGTGATAACCCCGCGCCAGACCGGGGCCACCGATGTACAGCTCGCCCACCGCGCCTTGTGGCAGCAGGTTCAGTTGGTCGTCGAGCACGTACAAACGACGCCCCGCCAGGCCTTTGCCGATCGGCACGCCGCGCCACGACACCTGCTCCGGGGTCAGCGCGCTGCAATCGTGAATGCTCGATACCACTGTGGCTTCGGTCGGTCCGTAGGTGTTGAGCAGGCGCACATGCCCGAGCCCGGCCTGCTGCCACAAGCGCAGGCCTTCGACGGCCATCGCTTCGCCGCCGACGTGAATCTGCCGCAGCGCGCCGTAATGCGCAGGCGGGCTGGCGGCGAAATCCTGAACCAGTGTCAGCCAGTAGGCCGCAGGCAGGTCAGCCAGGGTTACGCCGTGCTCGACGACAGCCTGATAGAAGGTGGCGCTGTCCCACAAACGCTCGTCACGCAAGACCACGGCCGCGCCGCGACACAGCGGTGGGTAGAACTGCTCGACGAAACCGTCGAAGCTATGGGTGGCAAATTGCAGGACCCGGTCGCCTTCGCGCAGGTCGCTGTAGTTCGCGCCCAACGTTACAAATTCGGCCAGCGCGCCATGACTGATCGCCACGCCTTTTGGCCGGCCGGTCGAGCCCGAGGTGTAGATCACGTAGGCCAGATTGGCCGGATCAACGGCAATGTCCGGGTTTTGCGGGCTGGCTGCCGCACTGCTCATCTGATCGATGCACAGGCACTGAATACCCGCCAGCTCAGGCAGCGTCGTCTTTTGCTGGCTGTGGGTCAGCAGCAGTTTCAGGCCGCTGTCCTGCAGCACATGACGTAGACGCTCGCTCGGCGCGCTCAGGTCCAGCGGCACATAGGCACCGCCTGCCTTGAGCACGGCCAGCAGCGCGACGGGCATGTCCAGCGAACGACCCATCGCCACGCCGACCAGTACGTCCGGGCCGACGCCTTGCTCACGCAGTTGCCAGGCCAGACGGTTGCTGCGCTCATTCAGTTCGGCGTAGCTCAGGCTGGGTGCCTGGCCTTCACCGGCGAGGATCAATGCCGGGGCGTCCGGTGTGCGCTGCACTTGCGCTTCGAATTGGCGATGCGCGGGGGTTGTGGTGTCGGCCTTGATGGCGCTGTCGACATCCAGCAGGTGCGCGCGCTCATCGGTCGAGAGCATCGACAGTTCGCCGATGGTTTGCAGCGGATCGACGCAGACCGAGGCCAAGAGGTTACGCCAGTGATCAGCCAGACGAGTGATGGTCGCCTGATCGAAAATATCGGTGGCGTAGGTGAAAGCGGCATTCAGTTGCTCGCCCTCGCCGCTGGTGGCAAGCATCAGATCACTGGCCGCGGCGTGAGAACGCTGGGCCAGTGCCTGTTGCTCGGCAGGCAGATTAGCCACACGCAGGCCACCACTCAATTGTTTGTCCAGCAGGTCGGCAACCACCGGCTGGTGATTGAACATCACTTGAAACAGCGGGTTGTGGCTCTGGCTGCGCTCGGGTTGCAAGGCGTCGATGATCGCGTCGAACGGCAACTCCTGATGCGCCTGAGCACCGGTCGAAGCATTGCGCACGGTGTGCAATAGATCGACAAAACGTGTTTGCGCCGTCACTTCACTGCGCAGCACTTGGGTGTTGATAAAGCAGCCAATCAGCCCTTCGGTTTCGCTGCGGGTGCGGTTGGCGATCAAGCCGCCGACACGAATGTCGGTCTGCCCGCTGTAGCGATGCAGCAGGCTTTTGAAGGTTGCCAGCAGGACCACGAAAAGGGTCACGCCCTGACGTTGCGCGAGGGTTTTCAGGTTGCGCAGCAGCTCGGGCTCCAGCGCCAGTTCCAGACGCGCGCCCTCGTGGCTGGGCAGCGCCGGGTACGGGCGGTCTGTGGGCAGTTCCAGTACCGGGTGTTCTTCGCCCAGATGGCTGCGCCAGTATTCCAGCTGACGCTCTTGTTCGCCCGCCTCCAGCCAGCTGCGTTGCCACAACGCATAGTCGCGGTACTGCACGAGCAGCGGCTGAAAAGGCAGCGGTTTGCCGGCCAGCAGCGCGTCATAGCCGCGCAGCCATTCGTCGATCAGCACGTTCATTGACCAGCCGTCGGTGATGATGTGGTGCAGGTTGAGCAGCAGTAGGTGTTCCTGTTCGGCGAGGCGCAATACCTGCACGGTAAACAGCGGCCCGCGCTGCAGGTCGAAGGTCTGCGCCGACTGTTCGGCCATCGCCTGCCGCGCACTCGCCCAGCGCTGTTCGCGAGGCTGCTGGCTCAGGTCGATCACACGGATGCTGACGGGTGTCGGCGGCGCAACACGCTGAAACGCCCGGTCGCCTTCCTGACCGAAGGTGGTGCGCAGGCTTTCATGCCGCTCGACCAGCGCACTGAAGGCTCGCTCCAGCAACGGCAGCTCCAGCGGGCCATTCAGGCACACCGACATCGGCAGGTTGTAGGCTGTGCTGTGCGGGTCCAGTTGCCAGAGAAACCACATGCGTTGCTGGGCATAAGACAGCCCGTCACGCTCGGCCAGCCCTGCGCAGGAAGGGATCGGGAACAGCGAGAAATCCATGTTCTCCTTGCGCATGCCATCGAGAAACAGACGACGTTTTTCAAGGGGCAACTCGACAAAACGACGAGCGAGTTTCTGGGCGTGTTCGGGGTTCATGGGTCGATCCTTGCTGAATGGGGCTGACCGTCGGGCGGGGTCGTATCAACAAGAACGAATTGGCGGGGAAATATTTAGAAAGGTTTCTCGAGGCTGGTGCTCTGCATTGCACCGCACGCTCAAGCGAGGACGCAGAGCGTCCAGAATTGCATGCCTACGCGGAGCATCGCACGGTAGTTGAAATCTTGTGGGAGCGAACTTGTTCGCGAAAGGGCAGGTACATTCTCCAAAAATGTACCGGCTGAACTACCGTCTTCGCGGACAAGTCCGCTCCCACAAAAGCACGATTACTTGAGTTCTGCAGGACCGGGGTATAACGCTGGCGCGGAGCGTTGGCACGGAAATCAATAAACAGCTACTTATCCGAATGCCCCTGTGCCATCGCCACCACGACTTTGCGTTTGCCGGTGAACGGTGCGCGGGAGTGGGCGGCGAGCATGTTGTCGAGCATCAGTACGTCGTTTTCCAGCCACGGGAAGCTGACGGTGCAGTCGTCAAGCACGCCACGAATCTCGTCCAGCAGGCTTTCTTCGAGGGGTGAACCATCGCCGTAGTAGACATTGCGCGGCAGGTCTTCTTCATCCACGACATCCAGCAGGGTTTCGCGCACTTCCGGTTGCAGGTTGGAGATGTGAAACAGGTGCGCCTGATTGAACCAGACGGTATCGCCGGTCACTGGATGGCGGGACACGGCCTGGCAGATCTGCCGGGTGCGCAGTTCGCCGTCGTCTTTCCATTCGCACTCGATGTTGTGCGCGCGGCAGTAGGCCTCGACCACGCTTTCATCTTCGGTGTTGAACACCTGGCTCCATTCCACATCGAGCCCGTTGCCGTAGTTACGCACGTACATCAGCTTCTTTTCGATGAAGCGCTCACGGATGCGCGCCGGAATGCGCCGGTAGATCTCGCGGCTGTCGGCAATCGGCGTTTCGCCGCCGGTCTGCGCCGCGATCATGCTGTAGAACCAGATCTTCATCGGCCAGTCCAGCGTGTAGGCCTGCTCGTTGTGCAACGGGATGCTCTGATGCGCCGGGTATTCGGTGGAGGTGTACACACCCTTGGTTACATTGCTGCGCGGCGTGGAGCCAAACTCGTAATTGAGCAGCGGATCACCGAAACCGGCGGCGAACTCACGAAACGCTTCCGCACCGCCGACCTCGAAGCCGCGAAACAGAATCCCGCCAGCACTGTACAAGTGCCCGGCCACCAATGGCTTGAGTTCGCCCAGCGCTTCCATCAAGTCCAGACCGGGCTCGGGCGCCTGTACCAACATGGGCAAGCTGCCCGCCCCTGCAAGCAGCGGCCGGATATCCAAACTCAACGCGTGACTCATGATGTCTCTCCCTTGATGGCAAAAGCGCCCGAGCCCCTGCGGCCTGGCGCAACACCAATGTCCAGATTGAACGTACTTCGCCACGAGAAAATTAGCCGCCCAGGCCCTTTTCCTGCGCAATACGGGGGTTTCCGGTAGCTCTGAAACAATTTTTTTCATTTAAACGCAAAATATTCCTACAGGAATCTCGTTCTCATTCGTCTTTAACTGAATGCGAGGCTTTATATCGCCCGCGCGTACAGACAGAAGGAGTCGCTTTGCGGCTGCTTTACATCGTGAATCGAGATTGTTTATCCATGTCGAAGAAGTCCCGTTCAAAAATCTGGTTTCTCGTCCACAGCTGGCTTGCCCTGCCCATCTGGTTCTTTGTGCTGATCGTCTGTGTGACCGGCACGCTGGCGGTCATCAGCAAGGAAATCATGTGGCTGGCCAACCCGGAGATGCGTGACAACCGCCCCTCCGACGACGCCCAACGCATGAGCTTCGAGCAGATTCGCGCAACCATCGAGCGCAACGAGCCGGACCTCATCGTCGGTACGATCATGCAGCCTGACGGCGATTACTTCGCCCTGAGCGTGTTCGTCACCTACCCGGACGGCCGCTCGGTGCCGGCTTACGTCAACCCTTACACGGGGGTGATTCAGGGCCTCACGCCGTCGTTCGACTTCCGCCGCTTCACCCGCGCACTGCACGGCTGGTGGCTGGTGCCGTTCACCAATGGCTATTCGTGGGGCTGGTACCTGGTGTCGATTCTCGGCCTGCCCCTGCTCGCGTCGCTGGTGACCGGGCTGGTGGTCTACAAGAAATTCTGGCGTGGTTTTTTCAAGCCGGTACGCTTCAGCCAGGGCCCGCGGATTTTCTGGGGCGACCTGCATCGACTCAGCGGCGTGTGGTCGATCTGGTTCATTGCGGTGATTTCCATCACCGGCACATGGTTTCTGATTCAGGCGATTCTTGGCGATAACCAGATCAGTATCTCGAGCAAATCCCAGGTCGCCTCGATCATTCCACACAGCGCTGTGCCGCTGACCGCTGACGGCCGCCCGGCACCGACCATCAGCCTGGAAAAGGCCGTGGAAATCGCCAAGGAGCGTATTCCAGGCCTTGAAGCCAGCTTCATCACTCCGCCCTTCAATGCCTACAGCAACATGCAGGTTGGCGGGCGCAGCTGGTATCCACTGATGTTCCAGACCGCCGAAATCAACCCGTACAGTGGCGAAATCGCAGCGTCACACCTGTTGTCGGACCGCAACAAGCTGGAGTTCGTCACCGAATCCATGCGCCCGCTGCACACCGGCGACTTCGGCGGTATCTGGATCAAGCTGATCTGGGCGTTCTTCGGCCTGCTGTTGAGCATGATGGTGCTCAGCGGGCTGCTGATCTGGAGCAAGCGCACCGCGCTGGCGACGCTCAATGCCCTCAAGCGTGAGTCCAGAACCAGCCCGGCTACCTTCACCCCGGCATCGACTCCGGACACCACCCGCTCGCCACTGGCGACCCGCACCCCGGAGAACAGCCTGTGAGCAAGGCCGCTGTTGCAAAACCTGCGTCGTCGCTGAGTCGTTTCTGGTACAAGTGGCGCTTCCACATCAACGTGTTGCTGGTGTTGATTCCGCTGGGTTTCATGCCCAAGTATTTCTCCGACAACGCGTTGGATCGCGGCGATCAGGGCCTTGGCCAACGCGACGTCGGCGAGATTCAGGTCGGCCCGTGGAGCCTGCGTCTGGCCGAAGACCGTAACGAAGCCCCGCGCCTGTCCGGTCCGTCGGGCTACATGAAAAGCTTCAACGCCGCGCTGTGCAACGCCTGCATCGACCGGGTCAAGGCCACTTACCTGCGCATCGGCAAACCACGCAGCCTGCGCACAGCCGGGGTTATTTTCTTCGGCGGTGGCTACCGCATGAGTGCGTTCATGCAGATTCCCGAAAACACCAGCCCCGACTCAGACCTGTGGATCACCATGGAAGGCTGGGACGGCGCTGTGCATCAGACTTCCATCACGCTGCAACAGGCTTCGCCCACCACCGTGGCGTGGCTGAAAAAACAAGGAGCCAAACCATGAGTGCCCGCCCTTCCCTGCGCTGGCTGACGGCCAGCGCCCTGTGCCTGCTTGGCTTGAGCGGCAACGCACTGGCGCACAACCCGATGTGCGAATGCAAACAGATCGACAACGAGCAGATTCGCTGCACCGGCGGTTTTTCCGACGGCAGTGGCGCGCCGGGCGTGACCCTGGATGTAATCGGCTACGATGAAACCATTCTGGTGCCCGGCAAGCTGGGTGAGGATTCGACCGTGACCTTCAAGCGCCCGGCGTCCGAGTTCTACGTGCTGTTCGATGCCGGCCCCGGTCATGTGGTGGAAATCGATCAGGCGGACATCCCCAGCCCATGAGTGCGCCAACCCGACAAATCGTCCGCCCGGCCGGCGCCGGGCATGAAACCCTGTACGTCCTGCTGCTGTGCCTGCTGATCCTCGGCGTCGCGGCCGGGGTGGTCAGCCTGCACCGTGATACTCAGGAAACACACAGCCTTGCCAGCCATCAACTTGATGCGCGACGTGATCTGACCGCTGCCGAACAAGGCATCTACGCCGACCTGCGCGTGACCCTCGACGAAATTCACCTGCTGGCAACTGAACAGCAAACGCCCGTTACCCCGCAGCAACTGGGTGACGAGGGCTTTGCGCCGTTCGCCCAGGACGCCAGTTCGGTGAGCCGTGGCGGTCATGTCTGGCAGATGGTTGAGCAGTCCTATCTGGGCCTGAGCCAGACGCCGAGCGTCGCCGGTTCGTTTCTGATGCGTGTCGATTCGGACAACCAGCCCGACATCTGGATCAACCGCAACGCCTCGATCGCGCCTGTCAGCGACCTCGGCGACAAGACTCTGGTCGACGCGGGCTGGAAACAGGTCGTCGCGCAATTCGATGCTGGCGTAACCCGTCAGCACCTGCACTGAAACTTCGCATTCCTTTGAAAGAAGACCGCTTGCCCATGCCTATTTCATTCAAACGCCGTCCCTTGCTGCGCGTCCTGCTGGTGGGGTTGTTTGCCGCCCTGCTGGCACCGTCCAGCTACGCCGCCGACCCGGCCAAGCGCCTGCGCATCGGCATCACCCTGCACCCGTATTACAGCTACGTGAGCAATATTGTCGGCGACAAGGCCGACGTCGTGCCGCTCATCCCGGCCGGCTTCAACCCGCATGCCTACGAGCCACGCGCCGAGGACATCAAGCGCATCGGTTCGCTGGACGTGATTGTGCTCAATGGCGTCGGCCACGACGATTTCGCCGACCGCATGATTGCCGCCAGTGAAACGCCAAACATCAAGACCATCGAAGCCAACGCTGACGTGCCGTTGCTGGCCGCCACCGGGGTTGCCGCGCGTGGCGCAGGCAAGGTGGTCAACCCGCACACCTTTCTATCGATCAGCGCGTCCATCGCCCAGGTCAACAACATCGCCCGCGAGCTGGGCAAGCTGGACCCGGACAACGCCAAAACCTACACCGCCAACGCCCGCGCCTATGGCAAGCGCCTGCGGCAGATGCGCGCCGACGCCCTCGCCAAACTGACCAAGGCCCCCAACGCCGACCTGCGCGTGGCCACGGTACATGCCGCCTACGACTACCTGCTGCGCGAATTCGGCCTGGAAGTGACAGCAGTGGTGGAACCGGCACATGGCATCGAGCCCAGCCCGAGCCAGTTGAAAAAGACCATCGACCAACTGCGCGAACTGGACGTGAAGGTGATCTTCTCGGAGATGGACTTCCCGTCCACCTACGTCGACACCATCCAGCGTGAATCCGGGGTCAAGCTGTACCCGCTGTCGCACATTTCCTATGGCGAATACACCGCAGACAAGTACGAGAAGGAAATGGCCGGCAACCTCGACACCGTGGTGCGGGCCATTCAGGAGTCGGGCACATGACTGTCGCGCAGAACCTCGACATCGTCAGCCAGGGGCCAGGCATCGAGTTCAACCAGGTGAGCCTGACCCTGGGCCGCACAACGATTCTCGACCGCGTGCATTTCAACGTGCGCGCTGGCAGCGTACACGCGCTGGTAGGGCCGAACGGCGGCGGCAAAAGCTCGCTGATCAAGACCCTGCTCGGGCAGACACCGCATCAAGGCCAATTGAGCCTGCAATGGCCTGCCGCGCCGGGCCTGATTGGCTATGTGCCGCAGGCGCTGGAGTTCGACCGTGGCCTGCCGATGACCGTCGACGATTTTATGGCTGCCATGTGCCAGCGACGGCCGGCGTTTCTGGGCTTGTCGAAACACTATGCGGCCGCGATTGGCGATGCGCTGGAACGGGTCGGCATGCAGGACAAGCGCAAGCGGCGCATGGGCGCGCTGTCCGGTGGCGAACGGCAGCGCGTGCTGCTGGCGCAAGGGCTGATTCCTGCGCCGCAATTGCTGGTGCTGGATGAGCCGATGTCGGCTCTGGATGAAGCAGGGATTCAAGTCTTCGAGCGCCTGCTTGGTGACTGGCGCCGAAGCGGTATAACGGTGCTGTGGATCGAGCACGATCTGGATGCGGTGCGGCGTCTGGCGGATCAGGTGACCGGGCTCAATCGCCGCGTATTGTTCGACGAGCCTGCCGCCACGGCACTGACGCCGGAACGCCTGCTGACGTTGTTTTCTGCTCATCCGCGCACTGCCGATGCCGTTAACGGGAGCGCCGTGTGATGGATTACGAAACGTTTCGCCTGTTCATTCAGGGCCTCGCTTCATCCGGCTATCTGCCGGAGGCGCTGGCCTATGGCTTTGTGGTCAACGCCCTGCTTGCGGGCCTGTTGATTGGCCCGGTGCTGGGCGGTCTGGGCACGCTGGTGGTGGTCAAGCGCTTTGCGTTCTTCTCCGAAGCGGTGGGCCATGCGGCACTGACCGGCGTGGCCATCGGCATTCTGCTCGGTGAACCGTACACCGGGCCTTATGGCGCGCTGTTCGGCTATTGCCTGCTGTTCGGTATCGTCCTCAACTACCTACGCAACCGCACCGGACTGGCACCGGACACGCTGATCGGTGTGTTCCTCTCGGTGTCGCTGGCGCTCGGCGCAAGCCTGCTGCTGGTACTGGCGGGCAAGATCAACGTACACATTCTGGAAAACGTGCTGTTCGGCTCGGTACTGACTGTCAACGGCAATGACCTGCTGGTGCTGCTGATCGTCGGTTCGCTGGTCATGGGCCTGAGCCTGCCGCTTTACAACCGCATCATGCTGGCCAGTTTTAATCCACAACTGGCTGCGGTGCGCGGTGTGGCAGTGAAGACGCTGGATTACCTGTTCGTGATTCTGGTCACGCTGATCACTGTTGCAGCCGTGAAAGTCATCGGTGCGATTCTGGTCGGAGCGTTGCTGGTGATTCCGGCGGCAGCGGCACGTCTGTTGAGCCAGTCGCTGAAAGGCTTTTTCTGGATATCGGTGGCGATTGCTACCGTCAGCACCCTGTGCGGCATTCTGCTGCCTATCGTCTTCGACCTGCCTGTGCCGTCCGGCGCGGCGATCATTCTGGTGGCTGGCATTGCCTTTGCCCTGGCCGCCATCGCCCGCGGCACGCTGCCCGCCCTGAAAGGGAATATTGGATAAATGCCTACTTTACGTACATTGACCCTGGCGCTGGCCATGACCGGCCTGTTCAGCAACGGCCTGTATGCCGCCGACGCCAAAGCTGACAGCGCTCAACCGGTACGGGTGCTGGCCAGCCTGCCGATTACCTACGGGCTGGGGGAAATTCTGCTCAAGGACAGCGGTGTCATGCTGGAACGCGCTGCCGCGGCCAACCTGCCCGGCTCGCGCCAGACTGCTTACTTTACAGGGCGCGGTGCCGACGCATTGCGCGGCTTGGCGAACAACGCCGACGCGGTAATCGGCTTGCGGTCGATCTGGGCCGATGACCCGCTTTACCCGAACGCACGCCGCAGTAATATTCGCATCGTCGAAATTGATGCAGCCCGCCCGGTGGACGGTGGTTTACCGGGGATTGCCGTGCAGCCGGGCCAGGGCACTGACGGGCTGAACAGTCAGCCGTGGCTGGCGAGCAACAACATGGGGCGCATGGCCGATGTGCTGGCGGCGGACCTTGTGCGCCTGGCGCCGAGCGCAAAGCCGAAGATCGAGGCCAATCTGGCGGCGTTCAAGCAGCAACTGCTCAAGCTGAGTGCCAGCAGCGAAGCGGCACTGGCCGGTGCCGACAATTTGAGTGTGGTGAGTTTGTCAGACCGCTTCGGCTACCTGATCAGCGGGCTGAATCTGGAGCTGATCGACAGCCAGGTACTAACCGACGAACAGTGGACGCCCGAGGCATTGAGCAAACTGAGCGCGACCCTCAAGGATAACGACGTGGCGCTGGTGCTTGATCATCGTCAGCCGCCAGAAGCGGTGAAGTCTGCAATTGAAGCGGCAGGCAGCACGTTGCTGGTGTTGGGGATTGATGGCGCTGATCCGCTGGCGGAGTTGCAGGGGGATATTCAGGGGGTTATCGAGGTGCTGGCTGGCAAGGGGTGAGCTTATCGTTGCTCACGCTCCAGCGTGGGGAATGCAGGTCGCGACGCTCTGCGTCGCACGATAGCCGCGCGGAGCATCGGCACGATAGTTGAGATTATCGTTGCGCACGCTACAGCGTGGGAATGCAGGTTGCGACGCTCTGCGTCGCAAGAGGACGCGGAGCGTCCAGAACGGCATGACGACGCGGAGCGTCGCACGATAGTCAGTTA
>NZ_JAWHOO010000001.1:553135-635349 GCF_032586855.1 Pseudomonas syringae group sp. J254-4
GGTCTCGACGCTCTGCGTCGCAAGAGGACGCGGAGCGTCCAGAACGGCATGACGACGCGGAGCGTCGCACGATAGTCAGTTATCGTTGCGCACGCTCCAGCGTGGGAATGCGGGTCGCGACGCTCTGCGTCGCACGATAGTCAGTTGCGCAGCGTCGCACGGTGGTCAAGGCTGTACCGGCCTCTTCGCGAGCAAGCTCGCTCCCACAGGACTTGTGTATAACACTCAATCAGGCCGTCTGGGCTTCCATTTTCTGGCGCAGGCTCAGGGGGCGCATGTCGGTCCAGACTTCTTCGATGTAGGCCAGGCACTCTTTCTTGAAGCCGCTTTTGCCAACCGTGCGCCAGCCGTTGGGGATGGCTTTGTAGTCGGGCCAGATCGAATACTGTTCTTCGTGGTTGACCACAACTTGAAAGACGATGTCTTCCCGATCGAATACTGAAGTCATTGCTGCTCTCCGTGTTGGTTCAGTGCTGCTGTGCCAATTCATAGCAGCTATAGGGATTGAACGTATCGCTACGTCGAAAAATTAAAGCTGTGCGACAGCGGCGTTGAGTGCGCGACCAAAGATTTCGGCCACTTCGTCGACCTGCTCGGCGGTGATCACCAGCGGTGGCAGGAAGCGCACCACGCTGCCGTGTCGACCACCCAGTTCCAGAATCAGCCCGCGCTTGAGGCATTCGCGCTGGACCAGCGGGGCCAGACGGGCAAATACCGGCGGATGACCCTGCGCATCGCGCACACCGGCCGGATCGACTAGCTCAACACCCAGCATCAGCCCGCGCCCGCGGATATCGCCCAGTTGCGGGAAGTCACGCTGTAAGGCACGCAAGTGCCCGGACAGACGCACGCCCATCGCCGTCGCGTGCTCGCAAATGTTGTGTTCCTGAAGATAGCGCATTACCGCCGAACCGGTAGCCATGGCCATCTGGTTGCCACGGAAAGTTCCTGCGTGGGCGCCCGGCAGCCAGGTGTCGAGCCATGAACGGTAGACCACCACCGCCAGCGGCAGGCTGCCACCAATGGCTTTGGACATGACCACGACGTCCGGGATGATCCCGGCGTGTTCGAAGGCGAACATCTTGCCGGTGCGGGCAAAACCGCTCTGGATTTCATCGACAATCAGCGCCACACCAGCCTTTTCAGTAATACGCCGCACGCCGCGCAACCAGTCCAAGTCAGCAGGAATGACCCCGCCCTCGCCCTGCACCACTTCAAGAATGACCGCTGCAGGCAACTGCACACCGGCTTCCGGGTCGTTGAGCAGGTTCTCCAGATAATGCAGGTTGGCGCGCACGCCCTGTTCGCCGCCAAGCCCGAACGGGCAGCGGTAATCATAGGGGTACGGCAGAAACTGCACGCCTGTGCCGAGCAACGCGCCGAGCGGCTTTTTCGGCCCCAGGCTGCCCATCAGGCTCAACGCGCCCTGGCTCATGCCGTGATAACCGCCCTGAAACGACAGCACCGTGCTGCGTCCAGTGGCAGTGCGTACCAGTTTCAGCGCGGCTTCCACCGCATCGGTGCCGGTCGGGCCACAGAACTGGATCTTCGCGTCATTGGCCAGCGCTGGGGGCAGCAGGCCGAACAGGTCCTGAACGAACTGGTCTTTGACCGGCGTGGTCAGGTCCAGGGTGTGCAGCGGCAACTCATCGCTGATCACCTGCTGAATCGCTTCGATGATCACCGGATGGTTATGCCCCAACGCCAGTGTGCCCGCGCCTGCCAGGCAATCGATGAAGCGCCGCCCTTCGACATCCTCGACGTGAATGCCCTTGGCTCGCTTGAGCGCCAGCGGGATACGCCGCGGGTAACTGCGCGCATTGGATTCCTGGCGATTTTGCCGGGCCAGCAATGGCGACTCTTCGAATTGGTAGAGCGTTTCAGCCGCTGCCGGGGCAACCCGTGTCAACTGATCATCGATAAGCCTGGTAGCAACTGACATCTGTGCAACCCTCAATACGCTGGTTGAATGACCTGATGCATGATGGTTGGCCATGCGGGTTCAGGCGTTTATTCCTTCCCTTGAAAACGCGCCAGCGAGCTGCGGATTTACACCCGGTAACGAGTTTTTTATCCGCAACGCCAGCGCGCCGACGAGAGGCCGATCAGAGCCCTTCCAGTTCCGCCATCAAGTCCGCCAGACGGTCGAATTTCTGCTCGTCAACCTGCGCTCCGCCAAGGCTTTGCAGATGCTCGGCCAACGCCTGAACGGTGTTGAATTCGAACATCGCCCGCAATGGCACGTTGCGCTGCAACAGCTTCTGCGCACGGGTGACGACCTGGGTAGCGAGCAGCGAGTGCCCTCCCAACTCGAAGAAGTTGTCGGTAATACCCACCCGCTCGACCTTGAGCACATCGGCCCAGATCGTCGCCAGTTGCTGCTCCATCTCGGTCTGCGGCGCGAGGTATTCCTGCTGCGCCTGACTGACGTCCGGCGCAGGCAGGGCCTTGCGGTCAAGCTTGCCGTTCGGCGTCAGTGGCATGGCCTCCAGAATCACCAGATGCGCAGGCACCATGTAGTCCGGCAGGCTGGCTTTGAGGTGGTTTTTCAGCTCGTCTCGCAGCGCATCGGGATCCTGCGTGGCAGCGCTTGGCACCAGATAGGCCGCCAGCACTTTGCCCTGCGGACCGTCGACGTCCAGCACCACCGTCTCGCGGATCGCCGAATGCTCCAGCAAGCGGGTTTCGATTTCGCCCAGCTCGATGCGATAACCACGAATCTTCACCTGATGGTCAACCCGGCCAACGTACTCCAGCACGCCGTCCTTGCGCCGCCGCGCCAAGTCTCCGGTGCGGTATAGACGCTCGCCCGGTGCACCGAACGGATGCGGTACGAATACCGGTACGCTGCGCGAAGGGTCAGCGACATAACCACGACCGACTCCGGCCCCGGCCACGCACAGCTCACCCACTGCGCCCAGCGGCACGAGGTCCAGCGCATCGTCGAGCAGGTACAGGCGGTTGTTGTCGGTCGGCGAACCGATCGGCAGATAAGCGCTGCGTGTGGACGCTGCATCGACGCGGAAGAACGCCACGTCGTCGGAACACTCAGCCGGGCCGTAGGCATTCACCAGACCGATCTGCGGGTAGCGTTGCAGCCACTGGCTGGCCAGCTCGGGCGGCATGGCTTCGCCGGTCGGCAGCATCCAGCGCAGGCTGTCGAGCGTTGCATGTTCCTCAGCGAGCAGGCCGGTTATCAGCGACGGCACGCTTTCCAGCACGCTGATGCGCTGCGCCTGCACATGCGCCAACAGGGCCTGCGGGTCGCGGGCGATGTCGTTCGGCACAATATCCACCCGCGCGCCAAACAGCGGCGCAGCGAGGAACTGCCAGACCGAGATGTCGAAACTCTGCGAAGCGGTCTGGGCGATGACATCTCTTTCGCTCAGGCTCAGGTACGGCACCTTGCTCAACTGGTTGTTGAGCATGCCGCGCTGCTCGACCATCACGCCCTTCGGCAGCCCGGTGGAGCCGGAGGTGAAGATCACGTAAGCGAGGTTGTCCGGTGCGCTGTAGCGGCCAGGGTTGTGCTGCGCTGATTCGCTCTGCTGCACAGTTTCCCAGACCAGCAACTGCGGACGAGCGGACTCGGGCAGCGCTTCAAGTAGCGCCCTGCCCTGTTCCAGACATTGCGCGCTGCACACCAGCAGCGGCGTGCCGCTCTGGCCGATGATGCCGCTCAGTCGCGAATCGGGCAGCGCCGGGTCCAGCGGCAGGTAACCGCCACCGGCCTTGAAGCTGCCGATTATCATGCCCGGCAGTTCAACGCCACGCTCGGCGAGCAAGGCAACCGGCTGATCGAAACTGACACCGGCCTCGATCAGGGCATGGCCCAGACGGTTGCTGGCAATATTCAACTCGGCATAGCTAAGCTGGCGATCCAGGCAACTGACCGCAATACGCTGCGGATGCGCCGCGACCTGTGCTTCGAACAGTTCGACGTAGCTTTTATCCAGCGGGTACGCGTGCTCGCTCTGGTTGCAGCCCTCGATCAGGAACGAGCGTTCCTGCTCGCTGAGCAGTGCCAGTTCGCTCATGTCGCCGTGGAAGCCTTCGATCAGCGCCAGCAGCAGGCGCTTGAACTCGCCGAGCATGTTCTGCACGGTGGATTCGTCGAAATAACGCTGGTCATAAGACAGATGCAGGCCTAGGTCATCACCCGGATAGCAGACGGCCGTCAGCGGATAGTTGGTGTGGGTGCGGCCGGAATCCGACGTGGCGTTGAGGCTTTGTGCACGGTCGAGCACCGAAACTTCCACCGGCGCATTCTCGAACACGAACAGGCTGTCGAACAGCGGCTGGCCTTTGGGCAGTTCGCTGTTCTCCTGAATGGTCACCAGCGGCAGGTATTCGTACTCGCGCAGTTGCATGTTGCTGTCCAGCAACTGGCTCAGCCACTGGCGCACGCTGCAACGCTGATCGTCGCCGGGTATGCCGACGCGCAGCGCGATGGTGTTGATGAACAGCCCAACGGTGCGCTGCATTTGCGGCAGTTCCACCGGACGACCGGCCACCGTGACGCCGAACACCACGTCGCGATCACCGCTCATACGCCGCAGGGTCAATGCCCACGCTGCCTGGGCGAAGGTGTTGACGGTCAGTTGATGCTGCTGCGCCAACTCGCGCAGTCGTGCGCCGTCGCGTTCATCAAGGCGAGTATAGCAATCGCCCACGACCATGCCGCCGCTGTCGCCCGCATGTTCACGCAGGAACGGCCGGTCGCTGGGGATCGGCGTCGGCCGTTCGAAGCCGCGCAGGTTGTCTTGCCACCAGTCACGCGCCTGCGCCAGGCCACGGCGTTGCAGCCAGCCGATGTAGTCGCGATAACGCGGGGCAGGCGTCAGTTGTGCTTCACGACCTTCGCCCAGCGCAGTGTAGATATCGAAGAAGTCGTTCATCAGCAGCGAACGGCACCAGGCATCGATGAGGATGTGGTGGTTGCTCATCATGAACCAGTAGCGCGCTTCGTCGACGCGAATCAGGCGCAGGTGGAACGGCGGCTGATCGAGCAGGTTGAAACCGGCTTCGCGCTCGGACTTGAGCAATGCCTGCAAACGCGGCTCCTGCTGGTCCTGCGGCACATCACACCAGTCCAGATAATCAATCGGCGTGCTACCCGGCTTGTGGATGACCTGCAGCATGGTTTCGCCGATGTCCCAGCAGAACGACGCACGCAGCGCTTCATGACGGGCGATCACCGCCTGCCAGGCCTGGGCGAAACGCTCCGGGTCGAGCGCGCTGTTGATGCGATAGCGGTCCTGCATGTAATACAGGCCGGTGCCCGGTTCCAGCAGGGTGTGCAGCAGCATGCCCTCCTGCATTGGTGTCAGCGGGTAGACGTCCTCGATGTGCGTCGCAGCGACCGGCAGTGCGTCGAGTTGCGCCTGATCCAGATCGGCCAGCGGGAAGTCCGAAGGCGTCAGGCCACCGCTGCCATCGCTCAGGCAATGTGCAATCAGCGCCTGCAACCGGGCCAAGTAATCCTGCGCCAGCGCTTCGATGGCGGCGGGTTGATAACGCTCGGCACTGAAAGTCCAGCGCAGCAGCAGTTCGCCGCCATACACCTGGCTGTCGATGCTCAGCTCGTTGGGCAGCGGCGCATGCGGATCGTGTGCCGCGCCCGCTGACTCTTCCAGCGGACGGAACAACGCATCGCTGGCGAAGCTCTGGTCGAACTGACCGAGGTAGTTGAAGGTGATCGGTGCCACCGGCAGCGCCTGCATGGCGGCTTTGCTGGCACTGTCGGCCAGATAGCGCAGCACGCCATAGCCCAGGCCTTTGTGCGGCACCTGACGCAGCTGCTCCTTGATCGCCTTGATCGACTCCCCCGGCGCTGCATCGCCAGCCACTGCTGGGGTGAGGCGCAGCGGATAAGCGCTGGTGAACCAGCCGACCGTGCGGGTCAGGTCGATGTCGTCAAACAGGGTTTCGCGGCCGTGCCCTTCCAGCTGGACCAGCGTCGATGGTTGCCCGCTCCAGCGGCAGACCACTTGCGCCAACGCCGTCAGCAGCAGGTCGTTGACCTGAGTGCGGTATGCGCTGGGTGCCTGTTGCAGCAGTTGTCGGGTACGTTCGGCATCCAGTCGCACGCTGACGGTTTGCGCCTGACGATTCTGCTGGCCGCCCTGCGGGTTGTGGCACGGCAACTGCGCCGCTGGACCGCCAAGTTGACGCTGCCACACGTGCAGCTCTTCACGTAACGATTCGTTACCCGCGTAGGCCTGCAGGCGTGCGGCCCAGTCACGGAACGCACTGGTCTTGGCGGCAAAGCGCACTGGCGTTGCTTCGCTCAACTGTCGATAGGCCGTTTGCAAATCGTCGAGCAGCACCCGCCACGAAACGCCATCGACCACCAGATGGTGAATGACCAGCAGCAGACGTTGCTGACCCTGCGGACCATCGACCAGCAAGGCGCGCAACAGCGGGCCGTTTTGCAGATCGAGACTGCGCTGGGTGTCGGCGTACAGCGCCGCACACTCGGCCATGTCCGCAACCCGTGCCTGAATCAGCAAGGTTTCTGCCGTCACTGCACGGTGTTCAGCCTGCCATTTGCCGTTTTGCCCGGTGAAGCTCAGGCGCAATGCGTCATGCTGTTCGAGCAGTGCACGCAACGCCTGCTCCAGCAGACGCGGGTCGAGTGCATTGAGCGGCTCCAGCACCAGCGACTGGTTCCAGTGCTGACGCTCGGGGATCGGCGTGTCGAAGAACCAGTGCTGAATCGGCGTCAGGGCCGACGCGCCTTGCAGCAGGCCCTGTTCAGCCTGAATCAGTTCGCTGGCGGTCGCCACGGCAGCCAAGGTCTGCACGGTCTGGTGCTGGAACAGATCACGCGGGCTGAAATGAATACCCACCTGACGCGCCCGGCTGACCACCTGAATCGACAGGATCGAATCGCCGCCCAGTTCGAAGAAGTTGTCGTTGAGGCCGACTTTCTCCACATTCAGCACCGCACACCAGATCGCCGCCAGCTGTTGCTCCAGTTCACTGGCCGGGGCTACGTAGTGCTGACGATTGAGTTCCGGGTCCGGTGCAGGCAATGCCCGTCGATCAAGTTTGCCGTTGGCGGTCAGCGGCATGCTGTCGAGCAGAATCAGGTGGGTTGGCACCATGTAATCCGGCAATTGCGCCTTGAGGTGCGACTTGAGCGATTCACGCAATTGCGCCTGCTGCTCGTCGCCCTGCCCGGCCACATCAGTGACCAGATAAGCCGCCAGTTGCTTGCCCGACGGCGTGTCCAGCGCCAGCACTACGGCTTCGCGGATGGCCTCGTGTTCCAGCAAACGGGTTTCGATTTCCCCCAGTTCGATACGGAAGCCGCGGATCTTCACCTGATGGTCGATACGCCCCACGTACTCCACCAGCCCGTCGGCGCGCTGGCGCACCAGGTCACCGGTGCGATACAGACGCCCGCCGTTGCTGGCAAACGGGTCGGCCACGAAGCGCTCGGCGCTCATGCCGGGGCGCTGATGGTAGCCCTGCGCCAGACCGGCACCGCCGATGTAAAGTTCGCCGCTCGCGCCCTGCGGCACCAGGGCCAGATCGGCGTCGAGAATATAGGCAACCCGCGCGCCGACCACACGACCGATCGGTACGCTGGCTTCGCCCTCTTCCAGTTGCTGCGGGGCCAGGCTGGCCAACGGCATGACCACGGTTTCGGTCGGGCCATAGGCGTTGAACAACAGTTCCGGCTGGAACACTGCGCGAATGCGCTGCAAGTGTTCACCGGTCAGCGCTTCACCGCCAGTGATGCACATACGCACCGGCAAGGTCTGGCCTTGAGTGGCCAGCCACTGCGCCAACTGGCTGCCATAGCTGGGGGTGAAGCCGAGAATATTGACCTGCTGCTGGCGAATCAGCGTGCAGATTTCTTCGGCGTCCCACTGACCTTGAGCGCGCAATACCACGCGCGCGCCGCTGAGCAACGGCACCAACAGACGCTCGGTGGCGGCATCGAAGTTGATCGAATAGAAATGCAGTTCGCAGTCATCGGGCTGCATGTCGAAGCGACGAATCACCGCCTGACAATGCATGGCGATTTCACCGTGGGACACCACCACACCCTTGGGCTTGCCGGTCGAGCCGGAGGTGTAAATCAGGTACGCCTGATGCTGCGGCAGGCTGATAAACGGCAGTTCATCGGACGAAAAAGACTCCAGCAGCAGCTGATCGTCTTCCAGGCACCAGCGGGCAACACCGGCAGGCAACTCGCCCAGCGCGGCAAGCAATGCACGGTCGCTCAACAGCAGGCCGACGCCGCTGTCTTCGATCATGTAGTGCAGGCGTTCCAACGGATATTCCGGGTCCAGTGGCACATACGCACCACCGGCCTTGAGGATCGCCAGCAGGCCGATGACCATGTCCAGTGAGCGTGGCAGCGCCAGGCCGACGCGAACCTGCGGGCCGACGCCGCGCTCGCGCAGCATCCACGCCAGTTGGTTGGCGCGGGCGTCCAGCTCGGCGTAGCTCAGGGTTTCACCGGCAAAGGTCAGTGCCGGCGCCTCTGCGCGCAGCAGCGCCTGTTCGGCGAACAGGCTGTGAATGCACTGATCAAGCCGTTGTTCGCCGGCTTCGACGCCGAGGCTGTCGAGCAGTTGCTGACGCTCGGCGTCCTGCAACAGCGGCAGTTCACTCAGGCGCTGTTGCGGGTCGGCGAGCAGTGCTTGCAGCAGGTTCAGCCAGTGCTCGGCCATCTGCGCGATGCGCGGCTCGTCGAACAGATCGGTGCTGTAGGTCAGGCAACAACCCAGGCGGTGATCCAGCTCGGTGACCTCCAGGTTGAGGTCGAATTTGGTGGCACGCGCATCGTTGACCAGATAGTCGACGGTCATGCCCGCCAGCTCGCGACTTTGCTGGAATTCCCAGCGCTGCACGTTGCACATCACCTGGAACAGCGGGTTGTAGGCCGCGCTGCGTGGCGGTTGCAGGGCTTCGACCAGATGATCGAACGGCAGGTCCTGATGCGACTGGCCTTCAATAACAGTGTGACGAACCTGTTCGAACAACTGCGCAACGCTCATTTGCCCGTCAAGCTGCACGCGCAGCACCTGGGTGTTGAGGAACGCGCCGATCAGCCCTTCGCTTTCCGGACGGATGCGGTTGGCCACCGGCGCACCGATGCGCAGGTCATTCTGACCGCTGTAACGGTAGAGCAGCACCGCCAGTGTGGCGGTCATGGTCATGAACAGGGTCAAGCCATTGCGCGCGTTGAACGCGCGGACTTTGGCGGCCAGTTCGGGATTCAGGTCGAAACGGTACAGTTCGCCCTGATGACTTTGTACCGCTGGGCGTGGCCGGTCAGCGGGCAGTTCCAGCAGCGGATGCTCGTTACCCAACTGCGCGGTCCAGTAATCCAGCTGGCGCTGGCGCTCACCCGCCTCCATCCACTGACGCTGCCAGACACTGTAATCAAGGTATTGAACCGCCAGCGGCTCCAGCGGCGACGGCTTGCCGTCAAGAAACGCCTCGTAGAGCAGGCCCAGTTCACGGGCGAAAATGTCCATCGCCCAGCCTTCGGTGACGATGTGGTGCAGGGTCAGAACGAAGTAATGCTCAAGATCAGCCGCCTTGACCAGACAGGCACGCAGCAGCGGACCGGTCTCCAGATCAAAAGGCTGATGCGCCTCGCTGTCGGCCAGTGCCTGAAGGCGCTGCTGACGAAGCTCGGCAGGCAGCGCCGAGTAATCCTGCCACTGCACGCGCAGGCCGGTCTGTTCGCTGACCTTCTGGCAGGCTACGCCGTTGACGCTCGGGAAGGTGGTGCGCAGGGTTTCGTGGCGCAGGATCAAGGCTTGCAGCGCGGCCTCGAAACGTTCGATATCGAGCACGCCGTTCAGGCGTGCCATGCCGCCGACGTTGTACGCCGGGCTGTCCGGTTCCATCTGCCAGAGGAACCACATGCGCTGTTGCGAATAGGACAGCGGCACCGCTTGACTGCGGTCGACGCGGGCAATCGGTTGCAGGCTGCTGCGTTCGCCGGACAGCTGAATGGTTTGAACCTGTTCGACAAACGCGCCCAGCTCGCTGGCTTCGAACAGCGCACGCAACGGCAAATCGATATCGCAGGCCTGACGCACGCGGGAAATGATCTGCGTGGCCAGCAACGAGTGCCCACCCATCTCGAAAAAGTCGTCGCGCAGACCGACGCGCGGCACGCCCAGCACCTGGCGCCAGACGGCGGCGATCTGCTTTTGCAGGTCGGTTTGCGGCTCGACGTGCTCGCGAGTCTGCCATTGCGGCTCGGGCAAGGCGCGTCGGTCCAGCTTGCCACTCGGGCTCAGCGGCATGCTGTCGAGGCGCACCAGTTGCGCCGGGACCATGTAATCCGGCAGTTCCAGCGCCAGCGCCGATTTGATGCGCTCGGCCTGAACATCCTGTCCGGCTTCGGCAGTGTAATAACCGATCAGTTGCGGGCCAGCAACGGTTTCGCGCACCAGCACGGCAGCATGACCGACGCCCGGCTGGGCCAGCAGACGGGCTTCGATTTCCTGCGGTTCGACGCGGAAGCCACGCAGTTTGACCTGCTGATCCAGACGTCCGAGGTATTCCAGCGCACCGTCAGCGGCCCAGCGCACCAGATCGCCGGTGCGGTACAAGCGCTCACCTGGCTGGCCCAGTGGATCGGCGATAAAGCGTTCGGCGGTGAGCCCTGGACGGTTCAGATAACCGCGTGCCAGGCCAATGCCACCGATGCACAGTTCCCCGGCAACCCCGCGCGGCAGCGGGTTGAGCTCGCTGTCCAGCACCCGGCACAGCACGTTACCCAGCGGACGGCCAATCGGCGAACGCAAGCCGTCGCTAACCTGGCATTGCCAATGGGTGACGTTGATCGCGGTTTCGGTCGGGCCATAACGGTTGTGCAGTTGTACGCCAGGCAGTTGCTCCAGCACCCGGTTGCGCAGTTCGCTCGGCAACGCTTCGCCGCCAGAGAACAGGCGACGCAGGCTGGTGCATTGCTGCGCCAGCGGCTCGTCGACAAACAGCTGCAGCAGGGGCGGCACAAAGTGCAGCGTGGTCACACCGTGCTCGTTGACCAGTTGCGCGATGCGGTGCGGGTCGCGGTGTTCGCCGGGGCCTGCCAGCAGCAGGCGGCAACCGGTAATCAGCGGCCAGAAACATTCCCAGACCGACACGTCAAAGCTGATCGGCGCCTTCTGCATCAGCACATCGCTTTCATCCAGCCCATAAGTGTCCTGCATCCATTGCAGGCGCTCGGCCAGTGCAGCGTGGGTGTTACCGACGCCTTTGGGCTGTCCGGTGGAGCCGGAGGTGTAAATCACGTACGCGAGATTGTCGCCGCTCAAATGCAGGCCCGGCGCGCTGACCGGCCAGTTGTCCAGGTGCAGCATGTCCATCGCAACCGTGCAGACCCCGTCTGCGCCCGGCAGGTCGCCGAGCAGATGGCTCTGAGTCAACAGCAGCTCGACGCCGCTGTCTTGCAGCATGTAGGCCAGTCGTTCAATCGGGTAATCCGGGTCCAACGGCACATAGGCGCCCCCGGCCTTGAGAATTGCCAACAGACCGATCAACAGTTGCGGCGAACGCTCGGCGGCAATTGCCACTTTGATGTCCGGGCCGACGCCCTTGTCGCGCAGGTAATGCGCCAGACGGTTGGCCTGGACATGCAGGCTGGCGAAATCGAGGCTGCCGCCCTCCCAGACCAGCGCAATACGCTCGGGAGTCTGTAGTGCCTGACGCTCCAGCAGTTCCGGCAGCCAGACGTGTGCAGGCGTGCGCGCGGCAGCGCTCCACTGCGTCTGCTCGGCCAGTTCGTCAGCGCCGAGCAATTGCACGTCGCCCAACGCAACCTGCGCCTGCTGGCTGACCTGGGTCAGCAACTCAACGTAGTGCCGCGCCAGACGCACAATGGTGTCGCGCTCGAACAGCTCGTCGGCGTAATCGAAGGACAGGTTGAGACGACCGTTACGGTCTTCCTCGCTGTGCAATTGCAGGTCGAACTTGGCCTCGCGGCTGTGCCACGGCAGTTCTTCGGCGAGCAGCCCCGGCAGACGACGCAATGCGCCGAGGTCGCGTTGCTGGTGGTTGAACATGACTTGAAACAGCCCGTGTTCGCGGGCCTGCGGAAACGCTTCGACCAGTTGTTCGAACGGCACGTCCTGATGCGCCTGAGCTTCCAGCGCGGCCTGGCGGGTCTGGGCCAGCAGCGTGGAAAACGGCAGGCGCGGGTCAAGTTGCGCACGCAGCACCAGGGTATTGATGAAGAAGCCGATCAGGCCCTGGGTTTCATGACGAGGACGGTTGGCACCGGGCACGCCGATGCGAATGTCGGTCTGCCCGCTGTAGCGATGCAATAACGCCTGGAAGCCTGCCAGCAAAAGCATGAACGACGTTGATTGCCAGGCTTGCGCAGTATTGCGTACGGCGGCGCTCAGCTCGGCACTCAGGCGCAGGCTATAACGCGAAGCGCTGTGCTGCTGACGTGCCGAGCGCGGACGATCAGTGCTCAATTCCAGGGTCGGCTGCTCATCGCCCAGTTGCTGCTTCCAGTAGTCGAGCTGGCGCTCGGCCTCGCCGTTTGCCAGCCATTCGCGCTGCCATTGGCCATAGTCGGCGTAACGCAGTGGCAGAGGTGCCAGTTCCAGTGGCTGCCCCTGAACAGCCGACGCATAGAGGCGCGAGAATTCGTCGATCAGCACATTCAGCGACCAGCCGTCGGCAATGATGTGGTGCAGCGTGACCAGCAACTGATGCTCTTCTTCGTCGAGTTGCAGCAGCGTAACGCGCAGCAGCGGACCGTTTTGCAGATCGAATGGCAGGCGCGCCTGCTCCTCACGGATCGCCAGCGCACGAGTCTGGCGTTCTTCGCTCGGCAGATCGCTGATATCCAGAGTGTCGAAATGGAACTCACCGGGCGCGTCGATGCGTTGCAAGGCAACGCCGTCATGCTCGTAGAAGCGCGTGCGCAGCGATTCATGGCGCTCGATCAGACGCTGGAAGCTGGTAAGCAACGCCGTAGTGTCCAGTTCGCCACGCAGGTACAGGCCACCTGGAATGTTGTAGGCGCTGCTTTGCGGGTCGAGTTGCCAGAGGAACCACAGACGATTCTGTGCCAGCGATTGCGGCAGCTGTTCGTTGCCGGGCAGCCGGGCGATAGCGTTCTGCGTCTGGCTGTCGCCTTGCGATGCGGCGATTTGAAGCGCTTCGATCTGCGCAGCAAAGGCGGCCAGCGTCGGCGCTTCGAACAGCAGGCGCAGGTTCAGGTCAATGCCCAGTGTTTCACGCAAGCGGGCCACTACCTGGGTGGCGACGATGGAGTTGCCGCCCAGCAGGAAGAAATGATCGTCGGCGCTGACCTGCTCACATTGCAAATGCTCGCACCAGACACTGGCGATCTGCGCTTGCAGGTCCGATCCTGTGCTCAGGGTCCGGTTTTGATGCGTTGCATCGTTCACGGGAAACACCGCGTAGCTGTCCAGGCTGCCGTCGGCCAGACGCGTGCGGCAGGCCGAACGTTGCAACTTGCCGCTGGAAGTTTTGGGCAGAGCACCCGGATTGAGCAGCACCACAACGCTCGGCGCTTCTTGAAACGCCTCGGCAACGGCCTGGCGAATGATCTTGATCAGCGCCTCGGCGGACAGCATTTTCTGCACGCTGCGGCTCACTTCGGCAGCGATCCCAATGCCTTCGCTACCGTCCTGATTGACCGCAAACGCCGCAATACGGCCTTTGCGCACCACATCGACCTCGCGCTCGACGACTTTCTCGATGTCCTGCGGGTACAGGTTGTGGCCACGGACGATCAGCATGTCTTTCAAACGGCCGGTAATGTACAACTCGCCGTGCCGCTGAAAGCCCAGATCGCCGGTACGCAGCCAGGTCTGGCCGTCATGCTGGACGAACGCCTTGGCGGTGGCTTCAGGGTTGCGCCAGTAACCGTGAGCGATGCTCGGCCCGCTGGCCCACACTTCGCCGATACGGTTTTCGTCCAGCACTTGCAGGGTGGCGGGGTCGGCAATCAATACGCCATGCCCCGGCTGGCCGGTGCCGCAGCTCATGACTGGCTGACCGTCGCCCAACTCTGCCACATTGCGCGCCAGCGCCTGAGTATTCAAACGCAGTGAAGGAATGCCTTTGCCGCGCTTGCCACCCGCAACATACAGCGTGGCCTCGGCCAGCCCATACGACGCCATGAAGCTGTCCGGCGTGAAGCCGCAACTGGCGAACTTCTCGGCAAACGCATTCAGGCTGTCTTCGCGGATAGGCTCGGAGCCGGAATACGCCACGCGCCAGCGACTCAGGTCGAGCCGCTCCAGCGCAGAATCACTGACCCGCGCGCTGCACAACTGGTAGGCAAAGTCGGGCCCGCCGCTGATGGTTCCGCCGTATTCGCTGATAGCTTCCAGCCAGCGCAATGGCCGCGTGAGGAAGTAGGCCGGGGCCATCAGGATGCACGGAACGCCACTGAAAATCGGCTGCAACAAGCCGCCGATCAGGCCCATATCGTGATACAGCGGCAGCCAGCTGACGATCACGTCGTCCGGATTGACGTCGATGCCGAAGCCATGACGAATCAACAGTTCGTTGGCAACCAGGTTGCCATGGCTGACCTGCACGCCCTTGGGCAAGGCGGTCGAGCCCGAGGTGTATTGCAGGAACGCGATGTCGTCGGCCTGCAATTGTGGCCCCTGCCAATTGTCGGCAGACGCACTGTGCAGCGTATCGACGCAGAGCAGTTGTGGGGCATCGGCAGCAGCCAGCTCATCCATCTGCAGCAAGGCGGGCTGCAGGTCGGAACCGGTCAGTACCAGCCGTGGCTCGGCATCGGCGATGATCGACAGCAGCCGCTCCTGATGATGACGACGGTTGGATTCCGGCGGGTAAGCCGGCACCGCAATGACCCCGGCGTACAGGCAGCCGAAAAACGCAGCGACATAGTCTGGCCCACTGTGAAACAGCAGAATCGCCCGATCCCCCGGCACGGCCTGACGTTGCAGCGCAGCGGCGATGGTCCGCGCGCGCAGGTCCAGGTCACGGTAGGTCAACACCAGTCCCTGGTCTTTCTCGTCGGTGAGGAACCGCAGCGCCAGCCGATCCGGCGTGTGCAAGGCGCGACGCTGAAGAGCCTGGGCCAGAGTGTCGGGGAGTTCAAACGCATCCATGATGGAGTTCCTGCTAGATTCGGCGTGCCAGATAAGATCTGAATTTCAAAAAGGCGCGCACCCTGAGTTGGGCCGTGCGTGAGACAAAAAAGCCAAAAGAGGCAAAAGCGGTCAGCCGGCTGCCCGGTTCAATTGCCGTGACGCACTGTTGCGCCAACGCGCCAGATGCAGTTCGCAATAGCGCCGCAGGTGCCGGAGCAGTTGCACTTGCTCATCGACCAGATAGAAGTGATGCCCCTCGAACATGTCCAGCGAGAAACCGGTACAGGTCTCCTCCTGCCAGTCGAGCAGCTGCTCGACGCTGACACTGTCCTGCTTGCCGCCAAAAACATGGATCGGCAGGTTCAGCGGCTCGCGCTTGCCATACACGAAACTGCCGCAGAGCAGAAAATCGGCGCGCAGGATCGGCAGCATCAATTGCATCAGCTCGTCATTGGCGATGACGTTTTCGCTGGTGCCCTTGAGCGTGCGCAGTCGGTCGATCAGTTGCTCATCGGTCTTGGCCAGAGCGTATTCGCTGACATCGCGACGCACCGGACCAGCGGTAGCCGATGCAAAAAGCGCCAGCGGCTCAGGCAGACCCCGTTCACGCAACGCATGCGCCAGTTCGAAGGCCAGCAGACCACCAAGGCTGTGGCCGAACAGCGCATAGGGCGTATTCAGGTCAGCACTGATTTCGTCGGCCAGACGGTTGGCCAACTGCACGATATTGGTCTGCAACGCCTCATCCATGCGCATGCCGCGACCGGGAAGCTCCAAAGGCCGTACGTTCAGCCACTCCGGCAATTTGCGCCGCCAGGGGCTGTAGAACATCGCGCTGGCACCGGAAAAAGGCAGGCAGAACAGCGTCAGGCTCACGGGCGTGCTCATATCTGAACCGTCCCTCTGTTGGCGCGGATGTAAAAGCGGCGTTGCGCGTGATCGAAGCGCATGGGGTTCTCCTGAGGTATTCCCTGGCCGCAACCGTGGTCGGGCCTGTCACCAATGAGAACGGATGGCGCCTGCAAATAATTAGTGGAGATGCGCGTCGCGAGAGCGCGCCTGACAAGGCCGCACTTTTAAAGTGCGCTGATTGGCTTTCGCATTTGACAATAATTATCATTAAGGCTAATTTATCGCCCCATGTGACGGCGCCGCTCCTCCTGTGGCCCTCCCCCTCCATTGTTCAGGCAGCAAGGTGAATTCCATGACGGAACACGTAATCACAAGTAAGTGCGACTCACCATTACTCCAGGCATTCGTCGACAACTACTTGCTGCTGGTCAAAATCGCGGCGCGCATCGTGGGTTGCCGGTCCCGGGCCGAGGACGTAGTGCAGGACGCCTTCTTCAGACTGCGCTCGGCACCTCAAGCCACGCTGACTTTCAAGGCCCAGCTCAGTTACCTGTTTCAGATCGTGCGCAATCTGGCCATCGATCATTACCGCAAACAGGCGCTGGAACAGAAATACACCGGCCCCGAGGCCGAGGGTCTGAATGTGGTCATTCAGGGGGCATCGCCGGAAACCTCGCACATCAACTTCTCCAGCCTGGAGAAAATTGCCGACGCCCTGACCGAGCTGCCACCCCGCACCCGCTACGCGTTCGAGATGTACCGTCTGCACGGCGTGCCACAAAAGGACATCGCCAAGGAACTGGGCGTATCACCGACGCTGGTCAACTTCATGATCCGCGATGCGCTTGTTCATTGCCGCAAGGTCAACGGTGCCAACGCTGAAGCGTGATAATTCAGAAAGACAAAAAAATCCGGAGCACTGGCTCCGGATTTTTTGTTTCAGCCTTGAGTAGACGGTCGATCAGCGGCTGACCTGGTACTCAGGCTGTACTTCCGGCATGGCCGAAGAGTGGTGGTTGAGAATCTTCCACTCGTTGCCGATGCGGTGGTAAAGGAACGAATAACGCGCCTGTACCTTGGTTTTCTTGCCGTCTGCAGCCGTCAGAGTGAAGGTGTAGACGCCGTTGTCCGCAGCGGCATCAGGCCCCAGACGACGAATCTCACGGTAGTTGATCTCGCCAACCGGCTTAAGCGCCAGGAAGTGATCGAAGTAGTCTGTGATCTCTGCCGGAGTAGCACGTACCTTGTTGGAGACCGTAGGCTGCAAGACTGCGTCCGGCGCATACAACGAGGCGACTGTCTTCGAATTACCGGTCTGCAGAGCCTTGTTCCAGCGGTCAAACAGACCGGCGATTTCCTTGTCATTCACATTGCTTGGCGTCTCGGCCACCATGCGGTAAGTGTAGCCGGACGGCTCGGCAGCAGCCTGAACCATCGGTGCACTCACAGCCAGCAACAGGGCCAGGGCGGTCAATTTAGTTTTCATCGCTACTCTCCTACGGGGGATCTGTTCAGGGATTCAGTGAGTGCCACTTTGCCCTGCCCGCCACCGCGCGCCATCGGCCAACCGGGGTTAACTGTGTATGCCAATCGGCAGATAGGCTTTACCTCCTGATAAAGTTCTAATAGCGTCACTTTCGTTATGCCCGCGCGGGCATCCACCCTCGCTGGAGCTCCTCATGCAAAGCCCCCCCCATGACCCGGCAAGCGCGCTGGCCATCCGCAACCAGTATCGCCAGTCGCAAAGCCGCGCAGCTCGCCTGCGCCTGTTAGTGGATACCGGTCAGGAGCTGACCCAATTACCTCCCGAGGCCATGCGCCAGCGAGTGCTGCAGCGCGCCTGCGCATTCGTCGCCATGGACCATGGCCTGCTGCTGGAATGGGGCACCGACAACAACGTGCACACCACCGCCAGTCATGGCAATGCGGACCGCCTGAGTACCCTTGAAACAGTCGCCGACCCGCTGGCCATCGGCCCGCAATGGCTGGAGCGCAGCGGTCCCGACTTGCCTTGTGTGCTGTTATTGCCGTTGCGTGGTGCCGACGAAGGCTGTTTCGGTACCTTGCTGCTGGCCAACAGCGTGGGCATCAATGCCCCGGACAATGAGGACATCGAGTCCCTGCAACTGCTGGCAACGTTGCTGGCCGCACATCTGGAAAACAATCGGCTGCTTGAAGCACTGGTCGTCAGAGAACGCACCATGTCCGAACTGGTCCGCCAGTTGTTCACCGCTCAGGAAGACGAACGCAAACGCATGGCCTACGACCTGCACGACGGGCTGGCCCAGACACTCGCCGGTCTGCACCAGCGGCTGCAGGGTTTTGCCGGTCGCTGTCCGCAACTGCCTGAACCGCTGGACGCCGACCTGCAAGCCATTCTCAAGCTGGCGCAGCACTGCGTCGGTGAAGGACGGCAGTTGATCAGCGGTCTGCGACCCAGCGTGCTGGATGATTTCGGGCTGTTGCAGGCAGTCGACAAGGAAGCCGACCGCCTGCGTGAAGCGGGCATCGCCGTGCAGTGGACGTCGCGTTCCCAGGCACGCTTGCCCAGCCACCTGGAAATTGCGTTATTCCGCATCGCTCAGGAAGGCATCAACAATGTCTTCAAACACGCCGGTGCCAGCTGCGTAGAATTGGCGCTGGAACTGAGTAACGACAATGTTTCACTAAGCCTGGAAGACAACGGCCGGGGTTTCATCACCGAAAAGCCGCGTAACGGCAGTAGCGTTCAAAAGCTGGGCCTGGTGGCCATGCAGGAACGCGCCAGCCTTCTGGGCGGTCGCCTGACCTGCTTCAGCCGCCTTGAGCGCGGCACCCGGCTGCGCGCCATCGTCCCTTTTACCGCAGACAAGGCAACAACATGACTGACACTGTGCGACTGGTTTTGGCGGACGATCATGAAGTAACCCGCACCGGGTTCGTCTCGCTGCTGGCGGGGCATCCGGAATTCGAAGTGGTCGGCCAGGCCGCAGACGGCCAGCAAGCCATCGACCTGTGCCAGGAACTGCAACCGGACATCGCAATTCTCGACATTCGCATGCCAGTGCTCAACGGACTGGGCGCTGCGCGAGTTCTCCAGCAGCGTATGCCGGACCTGAAAGTGGTGATTTTCACCATGGACGACAGCACTGATCATCTGGAAGCCGCGATCAGCGCGGGGGCGGTGGGCTATCTGCTCAAGGACGCCAGCCGCGACGAAGTAATCGCCGGTCTGCAACGTGTGGCCCGTGGCGAAGAAGCCTTGAACAGCACCGTCAGTGCGCGCCTGCTACGGCGCATGACCGAGCGCAACACCAGTGGCGCAGCCCTGCCGGAATCCCTCACACCTCGCGAACGTCAGGTACTGGGACTGGTGGCGGGCGGCTTCAGCAATCGTGAAATCGGCGAAAAACTCGGCATTACTACCGGCACCGCCAAGGCACACGTGGAAAAGGTCATCGGCAAACTGGGTGCCTCGGACCGTACTCAGGCCGCCGTGCGTGGCGTGGCGCTGGGCCTGGTGAGCCAGTCGACGAGCGAGTGGCGATGACGACACCCGGAAGCAGTCGCTGGGAAGACCTTCCGTTACGCGGCAAGGCGCTGGTGGCCATTTCTTTGCCGCTGGCGATTCTCATGTTCTCGCTGGTGCTCATCTATATCGCTGAACGCCAGACCGCACAGGCAGAGGAAGATGTACGTCGGGTGCTGCTGGTGCAAGGCGACATCCAGACACTGCATACCCAGATCGCAGAAGGTGCGGCCAGTGTGCGTGGCTACCTGCTGACTCATCAGGAAGACTTCCTGCCCGGCTACATCAATGCACAGCCGCTGATCGGGGCGGCATTGGCGCGACTCAACGACAATGTGCGCGATGGGCAGATGCGCGAACACCTCAAAGCCATTGAGCCGCTGATCAACACCAAGGTCGACGGCCTGGAAAAGCTGCGCTCGATGAGCATGGAAGATCAACAAACCGTTGCCCGCATTCTGGTCGAAAACAAATACGTGCTCGACCAGTTGCGCGAGCGGATCGGCATCATGCGCGAGCGCGAAGACGCCTTGCTCGCCGAACGTACCGAAGCGGCGGCCGCTACCCGCGAACGCCTGCTGCTCTCGACCCTGCTGGCAGCCGCCTGCGGAATATTCGGAGCCATTCTTGCTGTGCTGATGCTGTCCAAAGGCATCGTGGCCAGGGTGCATCAGGTGCAACGCAATGCTCAGCGGCTGGCGCTCGGGCACCCGTTGCTGCCCCAACCCCCGGAAAAGGACGAAATCGGCCAGCTCGGCACCCGACTGGTCGAAGCCGGTCAATTGCTGGCCGAACGCGAACGCGCGCTGCGAGACAATGAAGAACGTTTGCGGCTGATCATCGAAGGCGTGAAGGACTACGGCATCTTTGCGCTGGACCGCAACGGCTATGTCACCACCTGGAACGCAGGTGCCGAGCGCATCAAGGGCTACACAGAACAAGAGATCATCGGTAAGCACTTCTCTGTTTTTTACCTGCCGGAGGAGTGTCCGCAACACCCTGATATGGCCCTGCGTGAAGCCACGGTCAACGGCCGCTATACCGAAGAAAGCTGGCGCAGACGCAAGGACGGCAGCCGTTTCTGGGCCAGCGTGGTGATTACCGCCCAATACGATGGCAATGACGAACTGCGTGGCTTTTCCAAGATCACCCGTGACATCAGTGATCGTCGTGTCGCCGAAATTGCCTTGGGCACTGCCCGCGAGGAAGCCGAGCGGGCCAGCCGGGCGAAAAGTGAGTTTCTCTCACGCATGAGCCACGAGTTGCGCACGCCCCTGAACTCGATTCTGGGCTTTGCCCAGTTGCTGGACATGGACTCGCCTGCAAGCCAGCGACCGCAAATCGGCCATATTCTGCGAGCCGGTCAGCACCTGCTGAAACTGATCAATGAAGTGCTCGACATCGCCAGAATCGAAGCCGGGCATGTGTCCCTGAGCCTGGAACCGGTATCACTGTCGAGCGTGCTTGAAGAAGCGCTGGTGCTGGTCTCGCCGATGGCGGCTGACGCCAACATCGAATTGAAGGCGTTGCCGCAATTGTCTGACAAGCTTGGCGTGGTCGCGGATCGCCAGCGCTTGATTCAGGTGTTGCTCAACCTGCTGTCCAACGCCATCAAATACAACCGTCCCGAGGGTCAGGTGCGGATTGAAGTCGAGCAGTCAGACGAGCGAGTTACCGTGAGCGTAATCGATACCGGCTACGGAATTGCGCCAGAGCGTATCGGGCAGTTGTTCAAACCGTTCGAACGACTGGATGCCAACCCGAGCGTCGAGGGCACCGGGCTGGGGCTGGCGCTGAGCAAAAGCATGCTGGAAATGATGCACGGCACCCTGTCAGTGCAGAACACACCGGCTGAAGGCTGCCGCTTCATACTGGAGCTGCCGCTTGTTCTGGTGCACGCCCCCACGGCTCCCCTGCCACAGACTGGCATGCCCGCTGACGCCGCCCTTGCCGCCCGCCTGCCTGCTCGCCCGGCTTATCATGGCAAGCTGCTGTGCATCGAAGACAACCTGTCGAGCATGGCCTTGATCGAGACACTGATGCAGCGCAGGCCCGGTATCCAGTTGCTGTCGAGCATGCAGGGTCAGCTGGGGCTGGATCTGGCCCGCCAGCATGCGCCGCAACTGATTCTGCTGGACCTGAACCTGCCGGACATCAAAGGCCTTGAGGTGCTGCAACGCCTGCGGCGCATGCCGGCTACGGCCAATACCCCCGTCCTGATGATTACAGCCGACACCAGTGATAAAGCCAGTTGCGAACTGAAACAGGCCGGTGCAACGGCCATTCTGACCAAACCTATTCAGGTGCCGGTGTTTCTCGCCCTCCTGGACCAGTATTTACCGGAGCCAACATGACCGGAGATTTCCGCATTCTGATCATTGACGACCAGCGGCCCAACCTTGATCTGATGGAGCAACTGCTTGCCCGCGAGGGCCTGACCAATGTGCTGAGCAGCACTGAGCCGCTGCGCACGCTGGACCTGTTCAACAGCTTTGAGCCGGACCTGGTGGTGCTTGATCTGCACATGCCCGAATTCGATGGTTTTGCGGTTCTGGAACAGCTCAACCGGCGCATCCCGGCCAATGACTATCTACCAATCATGGTCCTGACCGCCGACGCGACACGCGATACCCGCCTACGCGCCCTGGCGCTGGGCGCACGGGACTTCATCAGCAAACCGCTGGATGCGCTGGAGACCATGCTGCGTATCTGGAACCTGCTGGAAACTCGCGCCCTGTATAAATCGCTGCGCAAGCTGGTGCCGCCGGAAAACATCGAGCTGTTGCGCCAGCCACGGACACTGGCGCAGCAGTGAGGCGTCTTTATTTGATGAGCGTCACCGGCACCGACACTTCATGGATCACCCGCGTGGCTACCGAGCCCAGCAGCAGGCCGCCAAAGTTGCCAAGCCCGCGGGTGCCCATGACCACAGCATCACAACCCAATCGCTGAACCTCGGCTTCTACCTGTTCGGCGACGTTGCCCAGCTCGACATGGGCCTGGAACGGCACGCCCGCGGCGGTCAGCAGTGCAATCGCGTCATCAAGCACGCGCTTGCCTTCATTGGTCAGCCCGGCCTTGACGCCCTCAATCATGTCGGGGGCCAGATAAAGGCTGTAATCAATGGGGCTGGCCTGCACATTGAGGATATGCACCTCAAGCGATTTGGTGAGGTCGCCAGACAATTCGATGACATAGCCCAAGGCACGCATGGCGTGCTCGGAGCCGTCGAAGGGAACCAAAACTTTGTGCATGTGCGCTTTCCTTGAGGGGGTATGCGATCAATATAATCCGTTGGCTGGTGGGCAACCACTGCTGAACGGCAGCTTGTTGATTCAGGGCAATGTGTGCTGGCCTACACCTCTGCGACCGCAACACACGATGGGCTGGAAGATGATTTGATTTGACGAAGGCATTTATTCTTCTAGAGTGAGTGCAGTAGTGCCAGCAACGACCGGCAGTGGCGGTATCGGTCTCATGGAACGATCAGTCAATGACTGCCCATTGGAACAAACGCCTCTCGAAACAGGCCACGCTGCTATTCATCCTGGCTGCCAACGTTTTCTATATTCTGCCGTTACTGCTCGCCAATGCGCCCTCTGCCGAAGATGACCGGATCTCAAGCAATGCTCAGGGGCAATGGGCAGAGCAAGGATATCCACTTGCCACCCTCGCCTATCGCGCGCTGACCTTTACAACCGGCGCACCCGAACTCTTCCCACTGCCACTGTTAATCGCTACAGCGCTGATTTCGTGGGCCATGTTCAAGTGGGTGCGTGACTGCTTTGCGACGCCCACAGTGATTGACTGTCTGGTGGTACTGCCGCTTTGGTACAACCCGTTCCTCCTGCAGAGCCTTTCTAGCCACTACGATGGCCCGATCATTGCGCTGGGCATCGCTTTGATCGTTTTCGCAATTGTTTATGACTCCCCCGCAATGATCAGAAAACTGGCCATTCCAGGCCTGATGATCGCCTGCGCACTGGCGTCCAGTACAACAAGCCTCAATGTTTTCCTCGGCCTCTGTTGCGTTGAATGCATGAGAGCGCTGATACAGCAGCGCATTCCGGGTTTCATTGGCAGGCTGCTGATGATCAGGCTGACGCAGTTGTTGTGCGGATTGTGCCTTTACGTGACGGTCGGCGCATACGACTTGCTGACAATGGACAGTCACTGGCTTGCGGAAATAATCAGGCGGCTGGCCCTGCTCCACCAGAACGTGGGATTTTTGTTCAACACAGGCACCACCTGGCTGGCTATCGCGCTTTTACTGGTTGCGCTACCTGGTTACGTCAGCCAAGTACTCAGCGCACTCAGGCGACCGAACGGCGTTGCCCGCAAGGCAGTCGCTGTCCTCTTTTACCTGAGCCTGCCTGTTGCACTCTTGCTGCTGATTCCCGGAACAGCCTTGTTAGCGAATGATTTCGCCGGCCGGGCCGGAACATTGACGGGATTCTCGACACTGCTGATCGCGCTTTTTTTCCTGATCAACACGCATGCCTGGAAACAGCATGATGCAGTGCGTCTGGTGCTGATCCTGCCGGTCGTTTGCATGCTGTCCTTTTCCTATGCCTACGCCAGAGTGCTGATCCTGCAGAAAGAGCTCGGCACTTATGTACTTTTCAGCCTTGCCTACGACATCGACACCCTGCCTGATCTGCAAAATATAGACACTTTTCACTTCGACAGTCAGCCACTTCAAAACTGGCTGCCAGCGGCCAGCGGAACCTTCGAAAAACTTCCTGCGATCAAATACATCATGAATGTCGACGAGCGCGCGACACCTGCAAGACTGCAACGCGTTGGTATCACTCGCGGTGAATGGCTGACATCGCCATGCACTGCGCAGGACCTGACGTCCAGTGCACCGATAGTTGATCGCACGTTCTACAGCATTAAGGTTCATCAGCAGACCGGCTGCATCGTCATGAAAAAAATTACAACCCCCGATACTTATATCTGGGAACCGTAACCCACTTTCCGCAGCGACACTTCCCATGCCCCCTATCAGATGGCTGAGTCAAGCACTTTCCTGGCAACACTCATATTGGCTACTGCTCGGGGCAAGCCTGCTGTACATAGTTCCGTTTCTCATGGCCGACCAGACTTACGCCGATGACTACTGGAGGTCGCAACTTGCACAGGGTCGCTGGACAGAACAAGGCCGCCCCGGCGTAGACCTACTTTATATGGTGCTCGGTTTTTCGTCAGGCGCGATCAATCTGTTCCCGCTGCCGTTATTGCTGACCACTGGCCTGCTGGCGGTATCCCTGACCCGCTTGGCGCATCATTACTTTAGCCGCCCTACCGCGCTGAACTGCCTGATTGTGTTGCCTGTTCTGTACAACCCCTTCTTCCTGCAGAACCTGTCTTACCAATACGACGGTCCAGGGATGGTACTGAGCCTGTGCCTGGCGGTGGAGGCACTGCTGCATTCGACCTACAAGCCGTTGAAAAGCAGCTGGAAAGCGGCCTTATGGATGGCTGCAGCGCTTGCACTCTATCAGCCGGCACTCAATGTTTTAGTGGGCCTGTACTGTATTGAGTTTATTCGCAGCGTCGAGGCGAGAAAGACGTTCAACGCCTTGTTCTCTTCACTACTGAGCCAACTGATCATCCTGGCAATGGGGCTTCTGATTTATGCGTGCCTGGCGATACCGTTCATCAAAGGCAGCCGCACGCATCTGCTGAATATAAATCAGGGCGCGTTACAGGAGCTAGATGACCGTATACAGTTTCTGGCTCAGCAAATAGCACTGCTCGTGCACGGTGAGTTACTTGAAATGACCGCCACGATTATCACCCTTGTTGCCACTGTGAAACTCATTTCCATCGCGACAGCCCTGCTGCAATATGCCGAGCCCCTCTGGCGCAGAGTGGGCGTGTTTTTCATATTTCTGGTCACCGCCCCACTGCTGATATTTCTTGTATCGGGTACAACCCTGATGCTCAAAGACTTCATCCCGGAGGCCCGAACCCTGACCGGTTTTTCGATACTGATTGTCGCAGCGCTCTATCTTTACGAACGTTCCTGCCCGCCGGAAACGCTGTTACCCAGACTGTTTATCGTCCTGCCACTGGCGGGCATGCTCTCGCTTTCGTTTGTCTACGGGAATGTTCTGAGCGCGCAAAAAGAGCTGGGCCAGCATGTTGCACGAAGCATTGCCTACGACATCGACGCGCTATCACAGTCGAGAACGCTGGAGCGTATACATTTGCGAGGGTTCTATTTGCAAAACTGGTTGCCCGCGGCGCAGTCGGCCTCAAACGTCTTACCGGTACTGGGTTACCTACTGAATACTCATTACCTGACGCTGCCGGAAGCACTGCCGAGAACCGGCATCATCAATGTCCATAAATATACCGAACCGCCAGTCGGTGAACATCTTCAGCCCCCGGTGCTGATCAGGCCGCTTTATCGCGTTCACCTGTCTGAAAATACGGGTTATCTGGTGCTCAAAAAAATCACCGAGCCGCAGGACTATCATCCAGAGCACTGACCGCATCGGGCCTCATCCGTCAGAATGGATGGTATTGGTACAGCCAGCTCTCGGTTAACGTCAGCTCACCCAGTCGCAGATACAGACGCATGTCTACCGGTTCTGCACCTTCTACCGTCAGGTCGAATTGCGCCCGCCAATGCCCCGCCAGACCGTCAGGCACTGCCTCGGTGAAAATATTGGAGAAAGTCCCTCTTGAGCTGGACAATACCGCTTCCGGAAACGTATTGAACGGCACTTTTTCCAGAGTGCGGCCCTGAAATTCGACGACAAATTTTCGCACGCCTTGCGGCCGCGTCTGTCCTGGCCGGCCACCATTACCGAAACGAGTCGCTACGCAATGAGCCAACTCACCGGGGTATGGCTCGTCCGCCAGCCAGTGCAGACGATAACGCAGCCGGTAATCTGTTCCGGGGCCTGCCGGTTTTTCAGGTACCCACATGGCGACGATATTGTCGTGGATCTCATCGTCTGTAGGAATTTCAACCAACTGTACGGCGCCTTTCCCCCAATCGCCCAAGGGCTCGACCCACAGGCTCGGCCGCCGTTCATAATGCACGCCATCCAGGTAATGGCTGAATTCGCGATCCCGCTGCAGCAGACCGAAACCTCGCGGGTTATTGTCGCTGAAGGCAGATGCCATGGTTCTCGGCGGGTTGTTCAACGGTCGCCATATTCGCTCGCCTGCACCGGTCCAGATCGCCAGTCCGTCGGAGTCATGCACCTCGGGCCGCCAGTCAGCAGCTGTTTTCTTGGTCTGTTCACTGAACCAGTACATTGAGCTGATCGGCGCGATGCCGAACCTTTGCACTTCGCCGCGCATGAACAGTGCGGCCTCGACCTCCATGACCACCCCTTTGCCCCGCTGTATGGCAAAGCGATACGCCCCACAGATACTCGGCCCGTAAAGCAGTGCATAGACAACGACCGAGTCGGATGTATTGCTGTCCGGCGATTCAAACCAGAAGTGAGTGAAGTCGGGAAATTCTTCCGCACGCTCGGGCTGGGCGACATCCAGCGCGATACCCCGTGCGGAAAGTCCATATTGATACAGCTCGCCAATGGCACGAAAGTACGCAGCGCCGAGAAAAGCCGTCCAATCGTTATTACGCCAATCCAGTTTTTTCTGATCGCCTGTTCGACTTTCCTGAAAGCGAAACCCGGCAAAGCCAACACCCTGAGTCAACTGACGCGCAGGGCTGTCTTCGGGCATGTCGAAATACGCCTGATCGTAGAGAATTTCCCTGGCAGCACCCTTATCGACGACATAGAGCCGCACCGGCTTGGGGAAAAACTTCCCCGGGTGGAAAAAAGTGATCGGAAACTGGCCCGGTCCCTCCGCGAACAATGCGTACTCCGGCTTGAAGCGAATCTTGCCGTGAGCGTCATAGTCCAGTTTCGCCAGTACCTCCGCCGAAAGAGTTGACGGCACAATGTACGGCTGTGAGGCGGCCTCTTTTGCGCGCTGCACTAAAAGATCAAACGAAAAGGGCTCGCTATCGCCCATTTTCAGCGGCTCGTCAGCCTGTGAGGAAGAAGGGATACCTGATACGAACAACAGAGCAGATATCGAAGAAAACTCGAGAAAGTTTCGTCGATTCAACATGGTGGGAAGTGACCTGGTGGGGGTAGATCTGGTGGGCGGTAGACCTGAGCATAGATCAGCCCGCCAAATCCACCCGTTCAGCTCGTCCGATTAACTCAATGCCCCTCAAGGAACGCCGCTGCCTGATCCAGCAACAGCATGGGATTTTCGGCCTTGTGTATATCAACCGACAGCAACTGACGGAAACGCCGTGCGCCGGGGAAACCCAAACCAAGCCCGAGCATGTGCCGAGTGACATGGTGCATGTTGCCACCGCTGGCAATATGCGCCGCAATGTACGGCCGCATCGACTCCAACGCATCGTAACGACTGATAACCGGCGCAGTGCTGTCGAACAACTGCTGATCAACATGCGCCAACAGATACGGGTTGTGATAAGCCTCACGGCCCAGCATGACGCCGTCGAAGGTCTGCAAATGTTCGCTACACTGCTCCAGCGTCTTGATGCCGCCGTTGAGTACAATTTCCAGATCGGGGAAATCAGACTTCAACTGCGCGACCACGTCATAACGCAGCGGCGGAATATCGCGGTTTTCCTTGGGAGACAGTCCTTCGAGAATCGCGATACGCGCGTGAACCGTAAAACTCCCGCAACCGGCCTCATGAACCTTGCCGACGAAATCAGACAACTCGGCGTAGCTGTCACGGCCGTTGATGCCGATCCGGTGCTTGACCGTGACCGGGATGCCGACCGCATCGCGCATGGCCTTCACACAATCAGCCACCAACTGCGGATGCGCCATCAAGCATGCGCCGATCATGTTGTTCTGCACCCGGTCGCTTGGGCAACCGACGTTCAGATTGACCTCGTCGTAGCCCGCCTCCTCAGCCAACCGGGAACAGGCAGCCAAGTCCGCCGCCGTGCTGCCGCCCAGCTGCAACGCCAACGGGTGCTCGGTCTCGTCATGGCGCAAGAACCGCTCACGGTCGCCGTGCAGCAAGGCACCGGTGGTGACCATTTCGGTGTACAGCAATGCATGCTTTGAGAGCTTGCGCATGAAGTATCGGCAATGGTGGTCGGTCCAGTCCATCATCGGGGCGACGGAGAAGCGACGGGATAGTACAGGGGCCGATTTTTCAATGTTTGCTGGGGTTTCTCGATTTTCGCTGATCATATTTACTGGTCTTTTATACAGCTATTTTTACCCGTCTTTGCTTGCTTTTCACGAGCGATTGCTACGATGTAGCAAATCGTTCCTGAAATGTAGCAAATGATATGGGCACGATCACGGCACGGAAACGCAAAGACAAACTACTGGCTTCACGGCTCAGATTCGGATCAATAGGGTCGGCCCGGCAGTTTATCAGGAAACTTAAACCTTCGACCGTAAGCAGGTTGCCCAAGCCTGGATCAAGAAACGTGAAGCGGAGCTGACCGCACCTGGTGCGATCAAACGCATAAACTGCAAAACCGTCAGCATCAAGCAGATGATCGACCGATACCTTGATGAGTACGAGAAGGTTCGCCCTCTTGGCAAGACCAAGCGGGCAACGATTAAGGCCATAAGCGAGAGCTGGCTGGGAGAGGTAGCCGATTAAGCATTGAGCAGTCAGAAGCTGGCAATCTAGGGGTTCCATAAGCTAGTCTAAGCCCTCAATTTTTAAGCAGGAAGCTAATATGTCTTTTGACGCATTTATGCAGGTGGACGGTGTAGAGGGCGAGTCGCTGGACAACGCCCACAAAGGCTGGGTGGAGCTGCTGTCATATCATTACGATGCGGTTCAGTCGATCAGTACAACTGCCTCTTCTAGCGGCGGCGCGACTGCTGGGGGCGTGACCCTGGGCGACTTTAGAGTCAGTAAATATATAGACAGAGCAACACCAAAACTATTTGAACTTTGTTGCCGAGGCTCGCATATCAACAAAGTAACTATTCGCGTACACCGTGCAGGCACCGAGAAATTTAAATATCTAGATATCGTTCTTGAAGAAGTCTTGATATCAACCGTCAGCGGTAATGGTGCGGAGCATGCTGGCTTACCTATGGAAATGATCACACTCAATTATGGCCGTATAAAATTCGAGTATTCTCAGCAGCGGCGTGCTGACGGAGGAAATGCTGGTATTGTCTCAGGGGGGTGGGATAGGACCGCAAACAAGCCTTTTGCGTAATCAAAAGCATTAGCAATTCAGCGGCATTCTTTAACAACTGAAGGCCGCCCAACGACAGGGCGGGCTCCAGACTTATTTGAATAGAAGCAAAGTGACACCAAGTAGAGTGACAGTAATTATTGCTTCTTTTCGAGAAAGCGAAAAGCAAATAGCCATCTGCACAACGACAGCTATGGTTACGATCAAGCCCCGAAAAACTGCTCTGTTGTTAGACTCATCTTGAATCGGCAAGGATAGATTATCAGGTGATGGCGCGAGACCAGGTGGTGACGCGAGCATACTGGGATCCATCCAATCATATTCAGACCCCTGAAAGAGCACATACATTAGCAGACAGAAAAAATAGATACCGTACAAAAAAACTCGTAACAATACGCTTTTAATTTTCATATTTATCACATCATAAGCTGTTTGAGGTGAGACCAAAAATTGACGATGAAATTACCGTAACGCATATCTTTTTTTATCTCATCTAACGACCAACTTGTACCTCGATTATACCGAGCACCGATAACTCGTACCTCCTCCATTCCGATGGTAGAAAAATTATCATAATCAGCAAGCATACGTATGTGCTTTGCCGCAATATCAATATTATAAATATCAGTTTCAATACAGTTAGCCAAGCTCCGAAGCTGACTGATATCCATCTCATCGGGATTCATTCCTAAAGTAACAGCTGCTGTGCGAAGCTGGATGCTGACCCAACCAAAACTGGTTTTTAGTGGGGGACTAGTAATTAGGTGTGGCCGATTACCCAAGCGGTCAAAAGCTCTTACTTCAAAGCCTATCCTGTCCACAATATTTGGGTCGCCGCCAACCTCAATCCAACAAACTCCGGCCAACAGCTCAATAGGGAGGAAGTACTTAGCTGCTGCCGCCTTGATATATGATTTATTATGAACCACCCAAGCATCTTTGAATCGTCTTGAATAAGCGGTGCCACCGCCCAATCGCTCGGGCCATGCTTTCCAAATGATTACATCAAGCAGTGTCCAAGTGGGACTATTGTTTGACTCTGGCGTGCAAAATTCGTCCATATGTTCATCCGTGACCAGCTTGCAAAACCTTACTCTAACATTAACCTTTGCCGTAAGTGCAGTCACTAGCGGCCCAGCTACGGACAAAAATCAAAATCCCCCCCAAGCACCAAAGGCTCCCAATTTGATAACCAGCTCACTGTTGACATCAGCCTTTCCCTTTCTCTGGTTTTGGAGCGGCAGTTCGATGCCTGCGTCGGCCAGCCGCTTGACGAGCCTGCGCCTACTGTCACGGCCGGAGGCGGCGGTAAAATCTCTGTCGTATCGCTCAGACTCTCCCCAGAGCATTAGGAAGGCGCACTGCGCGTCGCCGCGTTTCTGATCAGCTATTACGGAACCGAGAACATCAGCAGCGCCGGAGAACCAGCGCACACGATTACGACCAAGGATCGCTTGGCGCTGGTCACCGTGATGGTCAAGGGTACGCCCTACGTGATCGTAGACATCTGCCTTCGAATGCTCAAACCGTCCGAGCTGTACAAGGCCCAGGGCTTCCCGGCCGACTACGTCATCACCCACGGCACCGACGGCAAGCCATTCACTAAGACCCAGCAGGTGCACATGTGCGGCAACAGCGTCAGCCCACCGCCGATGGCCGCACTTGCCAAAGCAAACGACCCATGGCGGCAGATCGAACTCTGCTGGGAGGCAGCATGAGCCGCACAGGAGCGCGTGACAGAGCGCGCAGGCAACTTACCGAGACGATCGCAGTGTTGAGCGACAGCATGGCACTGCTCGGTAAGTCACGCACACTGGTCGGGAATGTCGGCACTCCAGATGCAACTCAATACCTTGCAGATTTGGATGCCTTTTGCGCCCGTCTCTTTCCTGGCCAAGTACACCAACACCCCGATAATTTGGCCGTCGACAACTTCGCTGCAGCCATGAAAACAAAGCTAGCCGAAGCTCGCGCTAAAGGTCTTCGTGGCTGGAGTGAAACCAGGGTGCAGGATAGAACGCTGGCAGAGATGTTGGTCGGGCATATTCCCAAGGGAAACCCTGGCAACTTCGAGGACATCGCTAACTTTGCGATGATGCTTCATCAGCGCGATGCCCACCCTCGGGAGCTAATATTCGCCTATAACGCGATGCTCTGCACAACTCCAACCAGACGGGTTCATAGCAAGCCCAGTAACATGGTTACGCCCAACACAGCGATGGGTAAAGAGCGACCCATACTATTCAACGGGCAGATGACGCACGCATTACTGGCAGGCCAGAAGACAGTAACGCGCCGGATGGTGGAAACGCCTCCACGTACTCCACACAAGGAGCTTGCCAACGGACGTGGAGCGCAAACGGCAGATGTACACACAGCTGATTGACCTTACGACCAGCCAGGTGACCGGCTTTGGGTACGCGAGACATGGATACCCTGCCCAGACGCCGGACATGAGTCTTGGAGCAACCACGCCTTTAGTTACTCGGCATAGGTGAGAACAGGCAAAAAAATCTGTGCCGTTCCAGCAGCCCTTCGCAAACCGAGGCACTGCATCTATCGGATAGATGTAGCTGGTGACTACGGCTTTAAATGGCGGCCCAGCATCCACATGCCGCGCTGGGCGTCCCGGATTCTGTTGGAAATCACAGATGTACGCATCGAAAGGCTGCACGACATCACGCCCGAACAAGCTGTTGCCGAGGGTGTAATGAGCTGCTGCGACCATCTGGACCCTGATGGCATTGGTTACCCGGAGGAGGAGCTGTTCTCGATTCTATGGGTATCGCTCAACGGGCACGAAAGCTGGAACGTCAACCCATTGGTATGGGTAATTCAATTCAAGCAGGTGAAGCCGTGAATACTCTGTTTTTGCTGATGGCACAGTATGAAGGACGAGCTGTAATACCACTGGATCGTGTGTGTTCAGATTACATGCATATAACTGTTGAAAAGTTCAAGCGCAAAAGGCTTGATGGCGAAATAGATATTCCAGTTGTACGGCTTGGCGCCGATAGTCAGAAAGCAGCGCTTGGGATTCACCTTAAAGACTTAGCTGAATACATTGACCGGCAAGGAGACAAGGCGACTAAGGAGCAAAATCAGCTCATGGGCAGAGCGGCGTGAACCCAAGGGCACACCTGCAGGCAGGTGTGCCACTCATTTAGAGCTGACAAAAAGCGTTTAAAGACCGAGGCATCTTAAGATGAGCCTTCGCCACATGCAACATTACTAGACATCTTCAAAATCTATATCTATTAGTCTAGTACGTTCTTCATGATTATTAACCACAATCTGAGCTGCACTGACTCTTGCAATCAAATCATTTTCAACGGACACCAAGGTGTTTCTAACCTGATTAACCCCGGCAAATAGAAGACCTTCTTTAAGGCCATATTCGATTGAAGTGTTTTCAGCATTCAGAGGAGATGCATCAAGCCCTTTCAACTGGAGATACTCGGATATAGTGCCAGGATTCTGCATGAAAAGCATCGCGGTGAGGTCCTGCAATAACTCATATCTTAAAGAGCGCCCCCCCGTGGTAGATAATACCAGCCGGCCATCGACACTATATGTAAATTCCAAGTGCGGAAAGACTTCTGCAAGATACCTCAATATCGAATCCGAACTTTTATATGCCAAAACTTCGCCAAGTTCGACACACTCATTCATTACTGGACCTAGCTCGTAAAACTTACAAAAACGGTAATGGTCAATTTTCTCAAGAAAGCCGAGCACATAAGTCCACTGACTATAATTACTCGCGCATTTTGCGTAAAACTTCGATGCGATAATGGAGTCCATTCTTGCGATGAAAGCTGCAGAAAAGTAATCCAATATTCCCTTATGCAGAAAAGTTGTCAGGCCAACGCCCTCATCGAGCATTAAACATGCCACACCAACTATATCCTTTTTGAAGCTTTGAACATTACACCCAACTCCGAGCACATACTTTTTCGCCCGATCAAAGCATTCGTTAAACTGCGTAATCGTTAGCGTCCTCCCATAATTCTTATTCATGACAACAAAGCAAAATGCCTCAAACAAATGCTGCAAATCGCTTTCAGACAGCCCACTATAATGATGCCTATTGAAAGCAACTTTTTTTCGATCATGCTGGGTAAAAACAACATGAAATAGCGCATCGAAAAACTCAGAAAGGTAAGAAGGAATTTCTTGATAACTCTCATAAATCAATACAACTATTGACAACATTAAAGGAGTATTCATAACCTCCCTAATCTCAGGCGGACTGTCTTCGATAGCCATAATAAGCGCGTGGCGTTTGAACACATCCACACCCAAACGCTCTAAAAATGGATCATAATCTTGAGAATCCAATCCATGTAATACCAATACGACAAAACCCGGCAGATTCTGAATTGCGTTCCCGGGGCGCGATGAAACGCCTATCTTCATCTGGGGATATTTAGCCATCATCCTCCCCAGCTCCCTGATGACAGAAGACACAGAATCCCCAGGTATCTCGTCGAAACCGTCTGCAAATAACGCTATCTTATTCCTGCTCGCTAATGCATCAAAAACCTCTACAGTAGGATCTAATCCTAAAGACCGAAGCTCATCGAAAATCAAGTCAAGCATTGATACTTTGTCATTAATGTCTTTGAGCTCGATAAACACGGGCAACAAATCCACCTTAGATTTTTTCAATAGAGACAGGGCAAGATATCGCATAAATATCGACTTGCCTTGCCCTACAATACCTTGCACCACAAAATACTGACTTTCTATATCATGAAGACTTTCTACGGATTTAACAGACTCACCCTCCGACAATATGATGGGATAATAAAACTCATCAATGTAAGCAGTATCCCCCCGAGTCCAAATCGTCTTTACCTGAGACAGTCTAAAAAAATAACTTGCAGCTACATTAGCCCCGTTCACACTCTTCCAAATCTCGAATCCAATCTTCGCTCGATCAGAAAGCCCGTTATATATGGATTTCAAAAAAGGGGCCAACAGCTTACTCGTGGATGCAATTGCACTAGCTTCGACTACCATATCGCTCTACTCCCTATGTCTGGCACTGAGTGGTAACGCGCTCATCTAGACCACATACGATTACGCCACTTTAAATAAATCTCTAAAACAAAACCGGCCATCAAAAAAACCTTTCAAGCTACATATAATATGCACATTGATAAAAACAAAACCCTTATACAAGCTAAATCTCTAAATTCTAAAAGCATACAAACTACGGCATTAGTGAGAATTTTTCCTTTGGAAGGGTTGACATATATTTCCCCGTATCAATCGCAAAACTGGCGCTATGCACACAAATATTGGTCAGCAAGAAGAAAAAATATAGTAGCGAGCTAGATTCAGACTCTACTGATACCCAGCTTGAGTACGGATGAGCGGCTCTAATATCAGATGGGGTTAGTGTATCCGGAATATTATCGAAATGTATAAACCCTTTCTTAAGGACAAAAACGCCGTCTATGGATGGTGCAGGGGTTGCCCATCTATCCGGAAATGATACCGACTCGACTTCTATATCCTGCTTCACGTGAGCATCTTGTACCCAGTTGTAGATGGTGCTGTTTTTTACGGGACCTGAGTATGCAAAAATAAAATTCACTATGCCTGGAAGCTCATAACCGATCTGCACAAACTTAAACACATTGGACTTTAGTTTCTTCACATTACAAGAGGCGGCAACGGCCTGCTCGACACCTTGCCTATTCAGCGTAGATTTTATTTCAATCGTTGCAATTACAGATTCAACGAGAAAAGCACTTACTCCACCGCCAATGTCTAGTTTCGGGAAGTCCTTGCGATATATAACGATATCGAACTGATTTCGAGGTTCGTCAGGCCGAGAGGAAGAGTCGATAATCTCCCCAGTCCCAATCGAAACTGTTGATGGGAGATGTGCTTCGAGAAACTCCCTTATGAAAACCTCCCGAGGACTGCCTTTGTGGAGCCCATGGCCAGTATTACCGCTAATTTTGAAGCTTGCTAGCAGTCTGTCTTCGATAGCGCTCATGTGGCTGGTCAGCATTCTCTATCCTTGAATCATCAAATATGGCTTCAGCAGGATGCCATCAGTGCCTACACACCTGAAAACGAATTCGACTTCAGATTAAAAGGTTATGGTACAGAATTGGTACACAAGAACAATTAGTGCTATGAGACTGCAGAAAAATCAATACTTTTCGAAAAGGTTTGTCCAATCCATCATCAGCGCAACCGAAAAGCGCCAGGACAGCGCCGGGCTTGATTCTCCAGCGTTTACTGGGCTTTCTGTTTTGTCGATGCTCATCAATACTGATCTTTTATGCAGTGTTTTTTGGCCATTTTTGCTTGTCTTCCGAGAGCTGTTGGTACGTTTACCAACTCAAATCAGAAATGCACCAATTCAAAATGGGCACGATCAGACCACGCAAGCGCGAGGAAAACACAACTGCCTACTGCGCGCAGATACGGATCAATCGAGACGGGCAGCCAGTTTATCAGGAAACCTACACCTTCGATCGCAAGCAGGCGGCTCAAGTGTGGATGAAACGACGTGAGGAAGAGCTGGCCGTACCTGTTGCGATTGAGCGCATGAACCGCAATACCGTCAGCGTCAAACAGATGATTGATCGATACCTTGACGAGTATGAGAAGGTTCGTCCTTTGAGCAACACCAAGAGGGCAACGCTTATGGCCATAGGCTAGAGCTGGCTGGGGGAGATAGCAGACTCAGATTTGACCAGTCAGAAATTGGTTGAGTACGCGCAATGGTGAATGGGCAAGGAAGGTAGGGGTGTTCAGGCGCAAAGTGTAGGCAATGATCTATTACATCTAAAATCGATGCTGTCCGTAGCGTTCATGCGGGCAGACAGACACCAGCAATCAACCTGCTCGATCTGCTTGCACTGAAATCACGTATCCGGCACCTCAATACCAGGCCCTGAGATCATCCAATTGGACTCGTCGAAAACCGGATCAATGTAACCTTTAGGCTTGTATTTAGTTATATCCGCCGTCGTACCTGACAACTCTTCAACTAACGGGCAAATTTTTTCCCAGTCAATATAAAAATCCATATGACGCCCATTATGTAAGATGTCTGTCCATTCCTCTAGCAGGCTGTACCCCGCCTGTTCATGATCAAATAAACTCTCGCAACGTGCTACAACTTTAAACAGCATAAGATTTCTTTCATGCTGGCCCTCCGAAATCTCATATGGATTTATCCTTTCTTCTTGAAGATCAGCGAGCTGCCCTAGCTTAGTCAACATATGATACAAGCGAAGGGCCATAGGTGGATGGTCCCTATCTTGTCGGGACAAAGGAATATTACGAAGCGGCCAATACACGCAATACATAGCGACCTTACGCGCCAACAAAGCTTTTTCGCGCCCTACATATATTCTTTGAGTAAGCCTAAAGATAATTGCAATAGCACATAAGTCTGCGTCGATCTCTAAAGCCTCACCAACCCTAGGAAACGAGTATTTAAGCTGTTCTGCGACAGCATTGTGCTGTTTCACATGGTGAAGCCATTCATGGGCAATCACCCAAGAAAAACTAAACTTGGATACAAGTGAATAATCAAAGTTCTCTCCAGAAAGCTCTGGTATAACGCTATCGATCAGAGCAGATTCTGACTTTAAACAAAGTTCTATTAATCCCTCATAGATTTGTATTACATAAGACGTACATTCTGCCTGAATCGACGGTGCGCGAACTATTCTTATTTCGGGACAAGGAAAGTCTATTCCATTGGTATTGTGAATATACTTAATCGTTGGCAAAACCACTTCAAGCAGATCCTGAAGGGCTGCTCTTTTCAGTCGCTGATGAGAGTTAAGGTAAGCCTCTACAGATTGAATGTCAGGAGACATATCCATATGCACGCACTTCATAAATTATAGACGTGCATCATATGCATGATAGAGGGCTTATAGCAAGCTTCGCAAATCACGCTTCACGTCGCCTACCGTTTGGCTCCACGCTGTGTGGCACAGCCCTCGTACCTCCATCCGCAGGTGGAATAGGGGGTACGTCACGCCGTTCCATTTCGAGACTTTAAAATGCCTATCTTGCTGTAGACCTATCATCACATAAACACTAGGAAAAATTCGCGGAGGCAGTCATAACCTTGCTACCTCTAAGTCAATACACATATAAAAAAAGCAAAATATCACAAAAACTTTCACATCACTGAGCGCAAATGGGATTATACAAATTATGGCAAAGCAATTATAGAGCAAAAGCCCTAACACCTCGGAACCTCAACTTGTAGTTGCCAGCTCGGGGCTGGCACCCACCGAACCATTCCGCCGGTTCGATGTAGTATAACGGATGTCCATTGTCTCAAAATGAAATCCCTCGAACGCACGCCGAATATCAGGATGATCATTGATGCTCACCATCACCTCCCACTTACACCGCCGCATGAACTCAGCCATCCGCTCGTAGTTTTCAAATAGAAAGTCCACACCATACCCGGCCGCCTGCCAGTAAGGCGGGTCCATGTAGTGGAACGTGTGAGGCCGGTCGTAGCGCTCGGCATATTCGAGCCACGGCAGGTTCTCCACATACGTACCTGACAAACGCTGCCAGGCTGCCTACAAGATTTCCTTGATCCGCAGCAGGTTGATAGCCGGGCCCGTCGTTGCGGTCCCGAAAATCTGCCCGCTGACCTTGCCTGCGAAAGCGTGGTGCTGCAGGTAGAAGAAACGAGCGGCGCAATGGATGATCGGTGAAGGTTTCGGGGCGGGTCATCTTCGGCCACTCAAATACCTGGCGGGAGCTGAGTCCCATTTGAACTGGCGGACAAATTCTTCAAGGTGGTTTGGGGCGACGCGATGCAACGTCACCAGGTCTCCATTGATGTCGCTCAAGACTTCAATGGTTGCGGTCTGGGGACACATGAAGTATACAGCCGCACCGCCAGCGAACACTTCGACGTAGCATTCGTGAGGTGGAATGAGACGGTCTGCCGCCCATCCAAGGGATGATAGGTATGGACATAAAAAAAGCAAGACTTTTACTGTATATATAAGCAGGTGATAGGCTTTCGCTTTATGCACGAAGCGAGAGCCTTGGCTGAACTTACAGGGGTAACATGAGGGGGCAATGACGAGTCGAGGTGCTAACGTATCAAGACTCGCCGCTCTTTTAACTCAGAAAAATAAAGGATCACGACAGTGCTGAAAAATTTTTTAGTTTTTGCCCTCATTTCACAACTGGCGGCATGCGCAAGCAAGAGCGCTTACGACAGCGGCTGGACGGACGAAACTAACGAGAAAGCCTATGGAGCATGTGGGCAGTACCGCGTTAGCAAACAGTTCTCCAATCCTGGAGTACTCGAGGGACTTATTGCCTCAGGAGCTTTAAGTCGCTCACAGGCGCAGCGCGCAGTTAAGCAGGAGGTACGTATCGGCGACTCCGAATGCCTAGCTTACGCTGCATATGGATTAGATCGAGCCGTTATCACTACAAAAACGAATACCAAAGGCCAAGTTACTAACAGAGTCGTTACCTATAGGTGCACTCAGAGTAAAGTGACCTGCCCAGGTATTCGCGTTCATTTTTCAAATGGCGTTGTGTCTGGAATAGACGCACTCGTTAAGTAAGGTTGTCAGGCTGCCGGAGCGTCAAGCTGTTGTGCTCACGGCAGTAACTTTTTTGTGCTCGTTTATAGAACTTTTCACGCCCCTAAGCTCGTTTGCGCCAATGTTGATGCGCTTCGTGACCAACAAATATCCGATTTACCAATCAATGAGTTCAAGCCTGCCCGAGACTAGAACCAGCCTGCCAACATAGCTGCTTGCTCTGAGCGCTACAGGAGTTCTGGATGCTTGAGCAGATCTGATGAAGCAAGCCCGCCTCGGAAAGCGGGACTTACATTACGAAAGATCAGATCCAACCAATGAAACTTTGATTTTTTTAATTTAGTAACATCAGGTGCAACATAGCCTCAGCATTATTTAGTGAAGAGGGGCGCCAGGATTCCTTTTCAGGTTAGAGTGACGACTTCACTTGGCATGCTCTCACCGGAACCTGTACCTATTGGAGCGCTAGCCTTGAAAAGGGTGGATAAAAGCCTATCTAGTGGACGTTCTTCATCAGGGGTAACTTTTAAAAAACCAAAATATGGGCTGGTAGGCATACTATCGTAAATATTAAACGGTCCGCCGTGATATCCATGCTCTTGATTAAAAGTCTTAGGGATGAGCGCATACACGAGCTTTACAGCGCTGGAGTCAATCCGCCTATCCTTGCCAGTAGCTTTTATCTTCAGATAATACTTTTCAATTATTTCAGGTAGGTGGCGTTCTTTAGTCTGGCTTTCTGTCGAGTATTTGGCATCAAAAATATAGTAAGCGGGGTCGTTCCCACCATTATCCAGCCGGACCACAAAGTCCGGTGTATAGTATGGGTTTGATACGCCATTGGAATGAAAAACATCGATCAACTCGCCAGATTTTGATAGTTCACTATAAGCCCAAATTGTTGGCTCATAGAAAAATTCTAGAACTCGTCCGGCAGACTCGAACCTATAGTAGTTAGTAATCTTTTCGTCAGAAAATTGAGCAATCCTACCACGCATGCCGTGGCTTCTATTAGGCTCATTGACACCCGCATTAGTCAACTTATAACCTATACCTAAAATATTATCTACGATCTTATACAAGCAAAAAAACTCGTAAAGCTTATCAAGTGACTTCAAGCCAAACAGATAATTAGTTCCATTCCATGCAGGCTGACCCAACTTATACCAACTATCTATCATCCTGAAAGATCTTTCATAATGCATAAAACGCTTGGCGTGAGGAGTCAAAATAGGAGCGACAGTACCCCGACATGTACAAGGCAAATATTTAGCAAAAAAAGCAAGCAACTCATTGCATTGCTGCAAAAGAACTCTTGCCTCTCGAAAGCGACGCTCCATGAGAGGAGCTTCCACTTTCTGAAGTATGCTATCAAACGCAAAATAGTCTTTATATGGCGTCAAGGTTTGATATTTCCTTCTGAAATCAGGAATAGATAATAAAAACCCTTTTAAATTCAGCAAGAAGCTGTATATAACACGATTTTCAAAAAGATCTGTATTGGCCTTCACGGAGCTACGTTGTATTTGATCTATGGAAAAATGCCGATTATTTATAGTAACTTTAGAGGCGTCAGTGGAGACTGGATAAATCTGATCCAGATGCTGAAAAAGCCAAGAGATGTCCTTATCAGTAATGTGGGTATTATCCTCATAGCTTGCAACTTTCAGAGTTTCAGCTGAGCGCTTACAAGGCTGAGTGGCAAACCGATATCGATTCGAACTAAGAAACTCCAAAACCCGACGCGAATAGTCTATCTTTGTAAGTGTATCCGAAGTCTCACCCTGTTTGGAATCAGAACCAATATGAGTCTTAGAAAAACACAGTCGGGTTACGTCGCTCATCTTAGATGAAAGATACTCTAAAATCTTTTCCGCCTGTTCTTTATTAACTTTCATAGCATACACGTTAATCGGAGTCACCCTCACCAACTCTTGACTATTGGAGAAAGACACAGCTATGGATGTCACTCCAAAATGGTTTGACAAATATCGACTAAACTCAACAGTATGTTCTACCACCTCACCATTGAGACTTGGCCGGTTAAGAGAAATACCATGATCTTGGATAAACACCTTTGGCTCGCCGAAGCTGTTTGGGCAACTTACCCTAAAGGATATCGAATCAGTCTCTCGGATAGAGGGAATTTCCGTGAAGACCTCATGCAGAGGAAAAACGTGAATTCCTTCATGATCTTGTAATAACATTGATATTTCAATCATGAACAACTACTCAGTGCGAAAAATAGCTAAAAGAATTCATATCCATCCGGCCTGTTTCATGCATCCGACGTAGCAATCCGTGACTGATCTTAAAATCGTCTTTATCTAATAAATCAATTAGCTTTTCAAGTCGCAATGCATACCCGTCTCCGCTACCTTGTATTAGAGGCAAAACGTGCTGACTCAACGCGTAGTCCAAAGCACGCATATTAGAACTTGAACGCATTAATGGATGAGCGACTAAGCAGTAACGCTCGATAGCGTTCTCTTTACGTTTAGAGATAACACATCTTTTCCCCCATGCGACATTATCATCCATGAGAACAGTTTTTACTTCCTGTAGAAATGCCATTTGATGTGCTATGGCGTTCCTTTCATCCTCAAGAGGAAGGCCTTGGTCAACGTCAAACATGTGATGAAGCGTGCTGTGACTCACTGGTAGTTCCAGTGCATCCAACTCTGTGTCCAAGCCTTCATCTTCATAGCGCTCACCGTTTGGCACCAGAGTAATTATAGGAGCCCGATCAATAAGGCGAGGACTTAGAGGCTCAGTGGTCAAGTCATTATTAATTGTTCCAATAAAACGTAAAGAACTCGGAATTTGAATAGGTAGTTCAGTGTCATTCACCCTAAGTATCTTGTCGGACTCCTTATCGGCCATACCCATGAATGGTGCCCAATAATGCTCAATTGCAGAAAGGTTTGCCTCATCTAGAAGTATCCACAGCGGAGCTGCTGCCTCAAACTTTTCGTGCTGACAAGACTTGATATACTGGTAGAACCCAGTAGGAGCTGGGATCATGCGGTTGGAGAGCGGATTAAAGTAACCTATAAGATCTCTTTGACTTGTCCATCCTCTGCCTACGGATATATTCAACATACGAGATGAAAGATTTTTTGCGTCTGCAAGAATTTTTATTAAGGACGTTTTACCTACGCCTGGCAGCCCAGAGAGAATAACAATAAAACTCTGTTGAATGGATATTAAAAGGTTGGCGATGAAGTCTTTTGGGTAGTGGCGACCCTTGTGTGCAAGTCTTAGGCGAAGCTCATCGATGTACCGATTACGCTCAGCAAGCATAAGATCAGGATCAACCTCACGTGCATTAGAGTGCGGCAAGATTTTGAGAAGTTCTTCAGTCGGATTCGTCATCCCTGATATAGCCTCTACGTACGGGCGAAGCGTGAAAAGCCTTTTACGTAGTTCCTCGTCACGTTGCTTGAGCTCATCCTCCATGAGATCTTTGCTCTGTTTAGCCATAGTGCTTTGCTCTTGATAGACTTTCAAACGAGCATCGGCAGAGGTTATGTCACTTTTTAATGCGGCTAAGTCCTTATAAGGCTGAGCTTCATCCTTTAACAACTTAAGTTCAGTTTTAGCTTTTGTAATTTCAGCCTCTAGTTCGCTGCGCTCTTTATTTCGCGCTTCATCTACAAAAACTCTTTGCTGTGCTTTGAAATTAGCATTCTGCTGTTCAAGCTTTTCTGTAGCGCTCTGGTTTTCAGCCTCAAGACTCTTCTGAAGTTTGCTAAGCTTGTCGACTTTCAATGTTAGAGCAGAAAACTCCTCCGTTAATTTCTCTTCCTTTTCAACCCTAAACCTCCTTAAATACACTTCCTCTCTTGAATCAATATGTTTACTTAGAAGATCCTGACCAATCGACGTTTGTAGATAATCATGCAGAGCACTGTCCAGCGAATCTAGCTTATCTGCGGTAACTGTAGCCAATGCAAAAAAACGGTTTAATTGCTCAACAGAGTTGCTAGGAATATTTTTAGACTTGCTCAAAGCAGCCCTAAACATCATCTGTTCATGTTTTGTGAAAGATTTAAAATTTACTTTTTTCATAAGCTCGCTTCCGAGCTTTACGACTTCTTCGTCTGATGCAAAGTCTATATACTCGCAATACTGCTGCTCAAGCATTTCCGCCCTCAAGAGAAATGAGTATCTATCCCCTCGTACGTCATAGTGGGCAACTCCCGGCTCAATATCTTCATAACGATATTTACGAATACTGCCAGTAACGCTCTTGCCTGGAAACGGACCTTCAACTGCCGATAGCTTTATTACAGTGCTACCGTCGATATCGCTCTCAGACGAAGTTTGAAATGGTCCATAGAGCGAGGTACCATTTTTAATGAGAATCAGCGTAGTGAAAGGGGGTGCATCTGTGTAAATAGTTTTTTCATTAGGCGACGGGAGCTCGGTACTGAATATCTGTAAGGCTGCTTTTCGAGGCAATCTCGACTCTACCTTGGTCGCAGTGGTGACGTAACGGCAATCACCTTCCTTCCAGTCTTGGGTAGTTGGCATTGCTTCAATTTGAAAAAGCTCCCCCGTTTCAAATCGGGAGTCAATATCATGATAGTTGCTAGTTACAAATACTTGACAGGTCTCACAAAAGAAATCCTTTTCATTGACAAGATATAACTCACCATTAATCTGCTCAAAAACCACATCTAAGTATCCAAGATTAGATGGAGCATCCGAGTTATGTATTGCGCGATATTTTTTACCAAAAAGAATCCGTTTGTTCGAGCTTTCCATTTTTCTCTCATTTATTTTCAGTGGTATGCACATCAGATCGAAGTCAAAACCTACCTCACCGACCAACGACTGTCCAGCCTATTGATGTCAATTTGACAGCTGCGTGTAGTAAGCAAGTGATCCGCCAGCTTTTCAGCATCAGATCGTTTTCCACAGCCTCATATTTTAGCCAAAAATGAAATCATCCTCAGCCCTATGAAGAATTCGGCCGAATATGCCGCTGCTGAGAGTCTAATGTAACTCATTGATTTTAATATGCTTTCCATTACCTCAATACGTTTTAATCGCCAAATTGATATACATCTAGGCTGACTCCATCTTTGACTCACCTAATCAAGGCTAAAGTAACCGGCTCTCCCTCTCCTGAACGCTTTCAAAGAAGGAGCACATCAATGATTCGCATGGCGCGCCCCTCTGACGCAAAGGCCATTGCCCAGGTGCATGTCAGCAGTTGGCAAGACGCATACCGTGACTTGATGCCGGCCGAATACTTGAATTCGCTGGAAGCGAATCTGGCTCAGCGTGAATCATTTTGGGTTCGCTCGATTGAATCGGGCGAGCCTTGCGTATTGGTCGAGGAGTTGAACGAGCAGGTGGTCGGCTGGATATCAGTCGGTGCCAGCCGTGACGAAGATACTGCGGCAACGTTGGACCGTACAAAGGCTTTTACGCGAAGACGCAGTCGATCGAGAAAGACAGATGACACAAGCGCCATCTGTCGGGGGCTCACTCCGCATGCAACGGAATAAACACCGCAAACGTAGTCCCCAGGTCCGCTTTTGACGTCACTTCAATACGCCCGCCATGGGCATCGACGATCTTGGCGACGATGAACAAGCCAAGCCCAAGGCTTGAGTAGGGACCGTTGTCAGTCATTTTCTCGGGCGAGTAGCGATCCATCGGGTTGAAGATGAAAGGAAGCACGTCTTCGGGAATCGGACTGCCTGTGTTATGCACGGTGAACTGAAGCGTGCCGTCAGAAGCTGCCAGCGTTACCTCGACAGGATCGCGGCTGTTGCCGTGCTGTATCGCATTGCCAATGAGGTTCGAGAAGACCTGTTCCAGGCGATCACCATCAAAATTGCCAATGACCGGATCGTTGGAAGTCAGGTGAATATCCGCCTCTGGATTGACCGTACGCGATTCGTCAACGATGCGAGCACAGACGGGCTGGATGTCTGTCTGAGTCTTTTTCAACGGAATGCCGGGACCGATCTGTGACCGTGTGAAGTCGAGCAGATCGCCAACGATCTGATTGGCTCGTTTCACGCTTGAGTAGATCCTTGATGCCACCTTGGTTGGCCGCGCGCCCAGGTCATTGGTACGCAACAGCACGTCTGCGCCCAGCAATATGGCACTTAACGGTGTACGCAAGTCGTGCCCGAGGATGCCCAGAAAGATATTGCGCGAGGCTTGAACCGCACCGGTATAGCTGGAGATGGATTCCGCGAGAGCCTGATCTATTGCTTCGTTGAAGCGGATCATGTCATCCATCTGCTGCTGGGTGTCCGAGGTCGGGCGCATCATCCACTGTTTTATCACGCTCGCGCGTAACGCTCGAAACTCCGAGACCACCTGATCGATGGTGAAGCCTGACATCAAACGAGTGATCGCATGGCTTTTCGCAGCGGTGTCTTCTTGCGATACGACCTGACCCTGAGATTTTTCGACCTGTTGCTGCGACGACTGATCCGTCCTCAGATCAGTGGCAATGGCTCGAAGCATCTGCTCGGCGTGATCCCTGAGCTCCTTGGTATCCAGAGGCTCGCCGAGCGTGGACATGGTGCGCGCGAAGTCGGTCCACTCCAGTACAATAGGCTCGATGTTCTCAAGGATGAAGCCCGATAACCGCATAGCAATTAAAACCCGAAAATGAACCCCGCGAATTGCAGATTCGTGGGGCGAGTTAAACACCAATTCCGATCAAAAAGACGGATACATTTGTTAAATGAATTTCACGCAGACCAGGAAAATATCGAGGCCCGGAGCTAATCGGAAAGCGCTTGTAAACGAGCCTGAACTGCGTCGTCAAAAATGATGTAGAGCGCCTCGGCATCGGCGGGACGCAGCTTTCTGCTTGTCTCAAGACCGTGAATGTATTCGATCTGCAACGCCCCTTCGGCCTCCACGTCAGCGCGGGTGCTGGTTGCCTCGAGCGCTCTTACCAGATCACTGATAGCACCCTGGACAGCCTTGGGGAGCCGTAACTGGTCAAGTTGTTCCTGCATTCGCTCAATTTCCGGGTTAAAACCATAGGGTCGGCAGCAGATCACGGTGAAGCGTGCAATGCAAGGCCATGAGCCCGATCATCGATGAGCTGAAGAGGCGGTGCGCCCTTCAAGAAGGTTTTTCAGGCTGTAGGTCACCACACCCAGAATGATCAGGTCGTCGTGGTCAGTGACATGCAGTGGTGGATAATCCGGGTGTTCGGACTTGAGGATCACGACGTCGCCACGCATGTGCAAACGCCGACACATCTGCCTTGCGTTGAGTGAGGCGACGACGATGTCACCGTGCTCGGCGTACTGACTGCGGTCGACAACCAACATGTCACCGGTGCGCATGCCGCCTCCCTGCATGCCTTCATCCTCGACCCTGGCCAGATAAACGTGCGGCTCACGGACCTCACAAAGCTCTGCGATAGAGACATGCTTCTCGACCACTGGCGACCTGGAACCGACGGATGACAAGGATAGCAAAGGGAGCTTGATGCCCCCTGCCGACAAGGGGCCAAGGAATGTGACACTCATGGGACGAGCCTTTTATGATTAACTGTATACATATACAGTTAATCGTTTATCAGGGGCCAGGTCAATCTCCACGACCTGACACATCGACAAATGGTGTGGACTCAACCCGATGCACGGTCAATGCTCGCGTACTGTCACGGCGCTTCGTCTTGCGACAACCGGGTAATCAGCGCCACTGTCAGGTAAAGCCTGGGCGCGATGCTCGACAGTTCGATGTACTCATCGTCCGCATGCAAGCCAGCTCCGACAACGCCCATGGTTTCCAGCACGGCAGGTTTTGCGCTACCCGGTACGTAGGCGTAGCCCGCATCGGTACCGAAGCGCATGGCGATCGGCTCGACACTGCGACCGATTTTTTCATAGAGCGTCTGCGCGGTTTTCGCCAGTTGCTCGGAACCCGGATTCCTGGCCAGCGGCGGACGGCCTTTTTCCATGCGCAAGGTCACTTCGGTGCCATCAACGAGGGTTTTCTTCACAATCCGCTGACCGTCAGCGAGCACCCTGTCGCTCTCGCTTGGATCGGAGTAGCGCATGTCCGCCTCGGCCGAAGCGCTGGACGGGATGATGTTGCGCTTCTCACCGCCTTTGACAAGCGTCCAGTTGACCGTCGTACCCTTGCCCGGATCGCCAAGGTCCTTGAGTTGCAGCAGTTGGTGCGCCAACTCGATGGCCGCATTGCGCCCGGCTTCAGGGGCCGAGCCTGCGTGTGACGACTTGCCTTTGACGTCGAGGAGCAGGCCATTGATGCCATTGGTGGCGACAGTCACGGCGTCTTTGTCAGGCGGCTCGTAGGAAAACACGTAGTCATGCTGACGAGCGAGTTCGGCTATGACTTTTTTCGACCCGCTGGAGCCGGTTTCCTCGTCCGGATTGAAGAGCACGGTGAGCGTGCCGAAATCCTTGAACTTCTGGTCCTGCAGCAGTTGCAGCGAATGCAGAATCATCGCCACGCCGCCCTTCGCATCTGCCACACCAGGGCCATAGGCGCGTTCGCCGTCGAGCCTGAACGGGCGTTTGGCGGCAGTGCCCGGCCCGAAGACCGTGTCGTAATGGACCATTAGCAGAAAGGACCGGGTGCCATTGCCTTTGAACCTGCCAACGATGTTGTCACCCGCAGAAGGGTCTGCCGGCGTGGTGGAAACTTCGGCACCCAATGCCTTGAGACGCTCCACCAGCATCGCGCTGACGGTTTTCAGTCCGGGTGCCTGGCCGGTACCCGTATCGATATCCACGAGTTGCCGGACGGTTTCGAGGTAGGAGTGTTGTTCAGCCTGAGCTTTTTTCAGTAACAGATCAGATGGCAGCTCAGCGGCGATGACGCCCATGGAAAACAATGAAAAGCCGATTGCGGCCGTGATGGGGAAACGTCGTGAATGCATGCTGGTTCCTTCAGATCATCGCGAGTTGAACAGCATCTTTACCCCAATGCACTGCTCGACGCCACAAGCGAGTCTCATCAGACAAATATGTATGAGAATGTAACTGATAGTGATTAGCATTTAATAAGATGTGAAAAATTTGTTAGTCTCGCCCTCCGCTGCCGCCTGTCACGACCTGCCAGCCAGCACGCCATCACCCAGGTTTCCCGCCACGTCCCAGTCCCTGCAGGAATTACCCCAATGCTTCGTCCGTTTCTACCTTCGTTGGCCAGCCTTGTGGCTCTCGGTCTGTCGGCCGCCGCTGTGGCCAGCCCCGTTCAACTCGATCTGCCTGCACAGGCACTTTCCAGGTCGCTCGCACAACTGAGTCAGGCGAGCGGCATGCAGATATCGGTGGATGACCAATTGCTTGCAAGCAAGCAGGCTCCAGCTATCAAAGGCAGCCTGGAACCGGCTCAGGCATTGAATCAGCTACTGCTGGGCAGCGGCCTTGATGCGCAGGTGCAGGGCAATGCTGCGAGGGTATTCCAGCCATCGAGCGGTGGCTCGCTGACGCTGGGCAATGTGGACATCAGCGCTCAGGCGGGCATTGCAGGAATGGCCACCACAGAAGGCAGCGGTTCTTACACCACGGGCTCGATGAGCAGCGCGACCGGGCTGCCCCTTTCGATTCGCGAGACACCGCAGTCGGTAAGCGTGATCACCCGCCAGCGAATTGAAGATCAGGGCATGAACGACCTCAATGATGTCGTCAAATATGCACCCGGCGTGACGCTACGCAAATTCGGCTCGGACCGTCAGCAGTTTCTGGCGCGCGGCTTTACAATCGATAACCTGATGTATGACGGTCTGCCGACTATCGTCAGCACCTTCACACTGGACACCATCTCCGGCGCTGACCTGGCCTTGTACGACCGCGTTGAAGTGGTACGCGGCGCTACTGGGCTGATGACCGGTGCAGGCAGTCCGTCGGCGACACTGAATCTGATCCGCAAGCGCCCTACTGCTACCCCGCAAGTCAGCGTGACCACCAGCGCCGGGAGCTGGGACCGCTACCGTACCGAGGTGGAGGCGTCGAACAGGCTCAACGATTCCGGTACGTTACGTGGCCGGGTGGTAGCAGCCTATGAAACGGGCAACAGTTTTGTCGATGAACGCGACAAAGAGCGCCAGACGTTCTATGGCGTTCTGGAAGCCGACCTCAACGAATCGACCACCTGGACCATCGGAGCCTCGAAACAGCGCGATGACGCAACCTCGGACTGGGGCAGCCTGCCATCAGGCCCTAATGGTGAAAACCTTCACCTGCCGCGCTCTACCTTCCTCAGTAACGACTGGGCGTATTGGGACAGGGAGAACGTCAGCGTTTTCACTGACCTGACTCATCGCTTCGACAACGGCTGGAGCAGCAAACTGGCGGCGACCAGAATCTGGGCCGAATCCGACATGTACTCCAACTACCTGACCGCCAGTGGCACGGGTTACGGCCAGGCGGCCGGCGAATACGACACCACAGACGTGCAGACCAGTCTGGATGGTTCGCTGTCCGGGCCATTCCAGCTGTTTGGCCGACAGCACGAGCTGATGCTCGGCGTCAGTCGGCGCGAAGAAAAGTTTGACCAGAAAGGCGGCTTTTACGGCTCAACACCGGTCGATATCTACACCTTCAACCCCAATCTCATTGCAAAACCGGACCCTGCCACGCGTACCGCCTATGTCAATCAGAACACCGCCACCGAGGAAGGCGTCTACGCAGCCGCGCGTTTCAACCCGATTGATCCGTTGCACGTTATCGTCGGCAGCCGGGTGAGCTGGTACGACTATCAGAATCGGTCGGCCAGCAATGGTGACTACAAAGTCATTCGTGAGGTCACGCCTTATGCCGGCATCGTCTATGACCTGAACGATACCTACTCGGCCTACGCAAGCTATACCGAGATCTTCAAGCCGCAGAACCAGCTGGACGTGGGCGGCGGCGTGCTGGACCCGATGACAGGCGAAAGTTACGAAATCGGCCTGAAAGGCGAATACTTCGACGGTGGTTTGAACGCATCGCTGGCAGTCTTCGACATGACCCAGGAAAACCGCGCGTACGCCATCGTCAATCCGCCAGTCACTTGCCAGCAGCAGAATCGCGTCTGCTACGAAGCAGCCGGTGAAGTGCGCAGCCGAGGGATCGACGCAGAAATCAGCGGCCAGCTGACACCTGACTGGCAAGCCTCCGCGTCCTACACACTGGTGCTGAGCCAGTACGTCAAAGACAGGAGCAATGACAAGGGCGACCTGTTTGCGCCCAATCAACCGAAACACCTGTTCAAGGCAGCAACGTCCTATCACCTGCCCGGCAACCTGAACAAATGGCGCGTGGGTGCCGACGTTCTGGCGCAAAGCGAGACGTACAACCGGGTCGGCACCGGTCACTCCGAGCAGGAGGCCTATGCGATTGTTGGACTGATGGCAGGCTACCGCTTCGACGAGCACTGGGACGCGCGGGTCAACCTCAACAACGTATTCGACGAAAAATACTGGCAGGGCATTCCCCTGGCGACCGGCAGCGGCGTTTACGGCGACCCGCGCAACCTGATGGTCTCGCTGAAGTGGTCGCTCTGACTCTTGCACGCTGCAAGGTGCCTGATGGCCGTTAAATTCACATCAAGGGAACAAGCAGTGCGTGCGAGGCTCAAAAACAGTCTCGACAAAGGTATTCACGACAATGCCGTCCCTCAGGGCCTATCATCGGCAGCAGGAAACGCTGCGGCCTTGAGTGGTCGGCAGCGCTCGGGTAATGTCATCCAACCGCACAGGACAGAGCACGCTCATGACTTCCAAGCTGGATCAACTCAAGAAATTCACTACCGTTGTTGCTGACACAGGCGACTTCGGTGCAATCAAAAGCCTCGAACCAGAGGACGCCACCACCAATCCTTCGCTGTTGCTCAAGGCCGCATCCGACGTCAACAACGCTCAGATGCTCGCCGACGCATTCAGCGGTGCCAAGGGTGACATCGGCCTGGCCTGCGACCGCTTTGCAGTCGCCATCGGTCAGGAAATTCTCAAGGTGGTTCCGGGCCGCGTATCCACTGAAGTGGACGCACGCCTCTCGTTCGATACCAATGCCCTGATCGAGCGCAGCGAGCGCTTGATCGGCCTTTACGATGCCGCCGGCATCAAACGTGATCGGGTGCTGATCAAGCTGGCAGCCACGTGGGAAGGTATCCGTGCCGCTGAGAAGCTAGAGAAGGACGGTATTCAGACCAACCTAACGTTGCTGTTCTCCTTCGCCCAGGCAATCGCCTGTGCCGAGGCAGGCGTGTTCCTGATTTCGCCGTTCGTGGGCCGTATCTACGACTGGTACAAGAAATCTTCAGGCACCGACTATGTAGGCGCAAAGGATCCGGGTGTGCAGTCCGTGACGCGAATCTACAACTACTACAAGGCCAACGACTTCAAAACCGTGGTCATGGGGGCAAGCTTCCGCAATCTGAACCAGATCGAACAGCTGGCGGGCTGTGATCGCCTGACCATCAGCACCGACCTGCTCAAGAAACTGGCTGAAGATACCGGTACGCTGGAACGCAAGCTTGCACCGGGCAATGCCGGTGAGGCTCGCCAGAGCCTGACCGAGAGCCAGTTCCGCTGGGCCTCCAATGAAGATGCCATGGCCACTGAAAAACTGGCTGAAGGCATTCGTCAGTTCGCTCGCGATCAGGAAAAGCTGGAAGCGCTGCTCTCCGCAAAAGCCTGATAACGAAAAAGGGCGACACCTTAACGGGTGTCGCCCTTTTTGCTGCCTGTCGTTCAGTGATCAGAAGGACAGACGCCAATGGCCCCTAGCGCTGACCTTCCAGTGCATTGACCAGATCATGGAATGCTTCACGATTCGAGTCGTTAAGGCCCATGAGGATCTTGTGCGCCTCAAGTACCTTGGCCTTGACCACTTCTTCGCACTGATCCTGCGAAGGCAGGTCAGTCAGGCTCTCAGGCCGCGGCAGGGGCCGGTCAACGATGTTGAACACCTGATCAAAGCCCATCGACTGCAACAGGCGCGTGATGTCCTCGTGAGTGGTCACGAGAGTCGGCAACAGTCCGACCTTCTGGCGCGACAGGATCGAAAGTTTGGCCAGCAAGCCAAGCGTTGTGCTGTCAATGCTGCGCGTCTCGGTAAGATCGATGACCACCGCCGAGAAATTCAACGCAGTGAAGATACGCTCGATAGTCGCATCCAGGGCCGAACACAGCGTCAACCGCACTTCACCCACGAACTTGAGAACGAAGGTGCCTTCCTGCTCGGCGAACTGGATTCTACCGGTACTCATTCAAGATTCCTGCTTAACACTAACAAGGCGATATCATCCGGCATCTCCCCTAGCGTTGCCAATTCAAAAACCCGCTGCAAGCCATCCAGGCTGCCGCCAGCCGTCTTGACCAACTCGGGAAGGACGGCTTCTTTCTCTTTGAGTGTATCACCGGGCAACAGATCCAGTATGCCATCAGACAACATGGTCAGACTGAAGGATGCTGGCAGGTCGATTTCGTGATCCTGATAGGTCGCTTCGTTGAACAAACCGACCGGAAGGCCGCGACCTTCCAGATACCGCGCCTGCCCTTCGGAATACAACACCGGCAGTGGCAGATGACCACCCACGGCATACGTCAGTTTACCTGACTCTTCATCAATAACACCGCCGACCATCGTAACGTGCTTGCCCAGCTTGCAACTGATAAGCCCGCGGTTGATATGCCCCAGTACATCCGACGGTTTGAATTCCGGCAGTGTTCCGCCACGCCTGGATTCAAACAGCAGCCGAGTCGTCATGAACTTCAGCAGCACCGTGATGAACGCCGATGAAGCACCGTGACCTGAAACATCTGCCAGGTAGAAGGCAACACGCCGTTCGTCGACCCTGAAGTAATCGACAAAATCGCCGGACAGATACAACGACGGAATGATCTGATGGGCAAACTTGAATTCGTCAATCGACCACGGGGTGATCGGCAACATGTTCATCTGCACTTGCCGACCTGCGTCCTGATCTTCCTGCAACAGGTGAAGACTGGCTTCAAGTTCGCGATTGGCCTTTTCCAGCTTTTCGCGGTAGACCTGGTTTTCAGTAAGCAGACGAGCCCGATCCAGCGCCCGACGCACTGAATGCTCCAGCACGGCAAGATCTTCAAGGGGCTTGATCAGATAATCGGCAGCGCCGAGGCGCAAGGCCTCTACCGCATCGCTCATCACGCCCGCACCGGATACAACGATGACAGGCGTCTGCGGAGCAATGGCGGTGACCTGACGGATCAGCTCAAGCCCGCCCATCTGAGGCATGCGCAGATCGCAGACCACCAGATCGGGGTTCTCTTGCTCGAACATCTGAATTCCCTGCAAGCCATTACTCGCTTGCAGAACGCTGAAGCCACTGTCTTCAAGGTAGGCGGCAAGGCTCGCGCGCACTACGTCGTCGTCATCGATAATCAGCAGCTTGGCACTGGTTTTTGGCATGGGGGCAAACGGCGCCAGATCAGGTTGGCGTAGGCGGCCCGGTGTTTCCGGAACCAGCTTACTGGATTCGCTTCTAGCCTCTCCGTAATAACACGCGACAACTGGATGTGCGTGGCGTGTCTCAGAGGTGCCCTTCAAGGCGCAGACGGTACTCCCATCCGACGGGTGTTTCAAGCATGCTCCTATCCTCACTTTGCGCTCTTTACATCGCAAATCACCCGGAGTTATAAGAACTCACAAATCAGCAACTAAAACGAAGGACTGTACATGAGTGGAAATGATCGCAACTACGAGGAAAAGCGGGATTACATCCGCATGCGCGTCGAAGCAGACGTCAACCTGATCCACGCGGGCCAGGTGATTCCCGCCGTATGCATTGACCTTTCCAGCTCAGGCATGCAGGTCCAGGCACCACGCTCATTCCAGGTCGGGGACAAGCTTAGCGTGAGCATCGACTCTGATCATCCTGCGCTCAAGGGACTTGAGGCCGAAACCGAGGTGGTGTGGGTCAATGACGAAGAAGGCGGCGGACAGAAACTGGGGCTTTCCATCGTCTCGATGAGCTGACTGCAGGCGGAATTACTTCACACTTTCAAAAAATAATAAAGGCGACCCAGGGTCGCCTTTATTGATTCACGCAGAGGCAAAGTGTCGATTAAAAATCGTCTTCGACCTTTCCGTCCTTGACCTTGAACTCGCGGTTCTGCAGGTAAGCGTTACGAATGAACGTGTAGCGATCACCGCTGACCATACGCTCGGCAGACAGCAGGCTGGCACGTGTATCGATCAGATTCACGCCCAGCGCCGTGTTACGGGTCGGCACATGATCGATGTAGCGGTACGGAGACGTGTAGGTGTCCGGGTATTTCGCGAAGGCATCACGCACGGTGCTTGGACCCAGCAGCGGAATCACCACGAACGGGCCGCTCGGCACACCCCAGTAGCCCAGTGTCTGGCCAAAATCTTCATCGTTGCGTTGCAGGCCCATGCGGGTACCCACGTCAATGAAACCCAGCAGCCCGAACGTGGTGTTGACGATCAGACGCGCAGTGTCGACACCGGCCGCTTCAGGCTTGGCTTGCAGCACGTTGTTCGCCAGATTGCCGACATCGCCGATGTTGTTGAAGAAGTTATGGATACCGTCTTCGACAAATTGCGGCGCGATGTACTGATACCCCTTAGCCAGCGGCTTGAGCGTGTAAGCGTCGAGGGTATCGTTGAAGCTGAAAATGGAGCGGTTGATGCCTTCCCATGGGTCATCTTCGGCGGCCTGAACAGCTACCGGAACCAGCGCAATGCCGGCACAGAGGGACAATTGCAGCAAACGCTTGATAAAGCCTGCACCGGTCACGGGCATAGCTGACACTCCTGATCGAGATATCGAAATAATGACGCGGGTGCTACGCCCCACACGCTAGGACAGGGAGTATAAAGCCTTCTGTCATGAATAAGGCAGGTCTGTCAGCAAAGGGTTCCGGATAAACCCCGTCATCGCACATTCATCGAAGTGTCACAAAATACCGGTAGCGTTTCTGGATATTTCAGAGAGTTCCTCATGCTCGCGCCGGTCCTCACGCCCCTGCCAACCTTTCCCGCCCTGCTGTTCGGCCTTAGCGGCTGTCTGGTGGACTTCGGTGCACAGGCCGCGACCTTGCCTGCACCAGGCCATGAGCACACGCAGCTCACACCTGGCGCAACGGATATTCTGCGGACTCTGCGTGATCAGGGAATGCCTTGCGCCTGGCTTGACGAGCTGCCTGAAACCGTCAGCGCTACGCTGGCTGAGCCAGTAAGTGACTGGATGATTCCCGCCCCTCGCCCAACCGCCAAATGGCCCGCCCCGGATGCTTGCTGGATGGCGCTGATGGCCCTGAAGGTCAGCCAGCTGGATGGCTGCGTGCTGATCAGCGGCGACCCACGCCTGTTGCAGTCCGGGCTGAATGCCGGGCTGTGGACCATTGGCCTGGCGTCTTGCGGGCCACTGTGCGGACTTTCGCCTTCGCAATGGCAGGCACTGAGTGACGCCGAACGCGAGCAGCGACGCGCGCAGGCCACGCTCAAACTCTATTCGATGGGTGTGCACTCGGTCATTGATCACCTTGGCGATCTGGAGTCCTGCCTGGCCGATATCGCATTACGCCGCAGCAAAGGTGAAAAACCCTGATACACGTGCAGCCAGGCACTGACTGGATTAGTCTTGAGTGATCATGGACCTTTAGCTCTTCGGCGAAGTCCATGAGACAGACTTATCAATCAAGGAGCAAGTCATGCCCGCCCGCGAACTGCAAGAACAACTCAACACCCTGCGCGAGCAACTGGAGCATAACCCCCCGCTTTCGGAGTCTGACCGGGAAAATCTTCACGAACTCATGCAACAAATCGAAACTGAAATTCAGCTGGAAAACGCCACCCATGAAGACAGCAGTTTGGCTGACGGCGTGAACCTGGCCGTCGAGCGTTTCGAGCTGGAGCATCCGACCATCGCTGGCACCCTGCGCAACATCGTGCAGACGCTGGGCAATATCGGAGTCTGATTAGGGAATGCCGCTCTGCTGGCTCTGCGTCCGGCCGCTGCTGCATGGTGAGGCGTAGAGTTGTGACGCAGAGCGTCACCCAATGCATGCCGACGCGGGGCGTCGGCACGATAATCCTGAACCTGGAAATATCAGTCAGTGGGTAACGACGCGCTGCATCGGCACTGATGGACACAGACAACTATCGTTCCACCACTCCGCGTGAGAATGCCGTTCCGGACGCTCTGCGTCCACGCCCTTGGCGGCAGACGCTGCTACTGCCGCGCCAGCCTGCGATTGTCCACATTGAGCGTTTCTGTGCTGCGATACGGGTTGATATCCAGACCACCGCGGCGTACGTAGCGTGCATAAACCGTCAGTTTTTCCGGTTTGAGCAAACGCTGCAGGTCGAGGAAGATTCTTTCCACACACTGCTCGTGAAAGTCGGAATGCTGGCGGAAGCTGACGATATACGCCAACAGGCTGCTGTGATCCAGCGCCGCACCGCGATACTCGACCACTACACTGCCCCAGTCGGGCTGACTGGTGACCGGGCAGTTGGATTTGAGCAAATGACTGTGCACGCTCTCTTCGATAATTCGCGACTCATCGCAGCGCAGCAGCTCAGGCTGAGGGCGATCGTAGCTACTGACCGTGATATCCAGATCGTCGATGCAGACGCCCGGCAAAGTCGCCACACCCTCCCCCTCAATGTCGCTCAGGCTGCGAATGCGCACGCCAACCGGCTTGCCGGCCGCAGCTGACAGATCCTGCTCAAGGGTTGCCTGCACCTGCTCAACGGCAGCGAAGGCGGTCTGATTCAACGAGTTGAGGTATAGCTTGAAGGACTTCGATTCGATGATGTTCGGCGAATCGGCCGGAATGCTGAACTCGGCAATGGCCACCACTGGTTTGCCGGACGGCAGCAGCCAGGACAACTCGTAACAATTCCAGAAATCGACACCCTGATAAGGCAGCGTCTGAGCCGTCAGCCCAAGCTCCGCCCACTTTGCAGCACGGGGGATCGGGAACAGCAAAGATGGCGTATAGGTGGCGATGTACTCACTGGACTTGCCCAGCGGCGAGTGTTCGGCTGCGGGATGCATGGCGATACCTGGATCATGAATTAACGCGGCGAGTTTATAGCGTTTGCGCAGGGCTTTCAGCGAAAATCCGCTTCAGCCCGCAGCCGTCGCGGGCCGCAATGCGGCCTCGGCGACTACACTCGGTTCTGATCACTCATAACGCAATGCATGCGCAGGCTGGATCTGCGCGGCGCGCCAGGCTGGGTAGATCGTGGCCAGAAAGCTCAGGATAAACCCGGCACTGCAGATCAGCAGCACATCGCCGCCCTGCAATTGGGAAGGCAGGTTGCTGATGAAGTACACGTCGGAACTGAAGATGTGCTGACCACTGACCCGCTCGACCCAACCGACCAGACTGCTGACGTTCAGCGCGGCAATAATGCCCAGCACGCCGCCGATCAGGGTGCCGACAATACCGATCACCGTGCCCTGGACCATGAAGATCGCCATGATTTGCCGCGGCGTGGCGCCGATGGTACGCAGAATGGCGATGTCCGCGCCCTTGTCATTGACCACCATGATCAGCGTGGCAATGATGTTGAACGCCGCAACCGCAACGATCATCAGCAGCAACAGGCCGATCATGGTCTTTTCCATTTTCATGGCGCTGAACAGGCTGCCCTGAGTGTGGGTCCAGTCATCGGCGTGATACCCGGCACCCAGACCGGCAGCAATGGCTGTGGACACCTGAGGCGCCTTGTACAGGTCCTTGAGCGCCAGTCGCACGCCTTGAACCTGATTGGGTTGCCAGCGTTGCATCTGCGCGGCGTCGGCAATGTTGATCAAGCCCATCGAGCCGTCCAGCTCGGCACCGACCTTGAAAATACCCACGACGGTCAAGCGTTGCAGGCGCGGCGTGATGCCGCCCGGCGCACTGCTGACTTCCGGTACGATCAGGGTCAGCTTGTCGCCGATGCTCAAGCGAAAGCGGCGCGCGGTTATATCGCCAAGTACCACACCAAATTCGCCCGGCTTCAGGTCTTCAAGACTTCCACGCGTAATGTGTTGAGTGACGATCGACACCTCATGCTCCAGCGCCGGGTCAACGCCGCTGATCTGGATCGGCTGCATCGAGCCCTTGTAGGACAGCATGCCTTCCATGTCGGTAAACGGTGCAGCAGCGGTGACTTCAGGATTTTTCAATGCTGCGTCGGCCAACGGTTTCCAGTCATCCACCGGTGTGGCACCGGCGATAACCGCATGCGGCACCATGCCCAGGATCCGCGAACTCATTTCCCGCTGGAAACCGTTCATGACCGACAGCACCACGATCATCGCTAGCACACCGAGTGCCAGCCCGATCATCGAAGTCATCGAAATGAACGAGATGAAGCTTTTGCGGCGTTTGGCGCGGGTATAGCGCATGCCGATGAAGATGGGTAACGGTCTGAACATTCGCGAAGCACCGTGGGAAAAAACACCGTGTAAAAACGTAGAGCCCGGCGCGATGAGTTGCGCCGGGCCGGGTCAATCAGGCCTCGACGAGGCGGCCGTCTTCCAGACGCAGAACGCGGTCCATTTGTCTGGCGAGGCTCATGTCGTGGGTCACGATCAGAAACGCCGTGCGCGATGACGTGCTCAACTCACGCATCAGGTCCTGAATGCCCTGCGCGGTGTGGTGATCGAGGTTGCCGGTCGGCTCGTCAAGCATCACCAGACCTGGCTGATTGATCAAGGCACGAGCAATGGCCACACGCTGCCGCTCGCCACCGGAAAGCTCCGAAGGCTTGTGCGCCAGACGATGGCCGAGGCCGACACGTTCGAGCAACGCGGTGGAGCGTTTACGGGCCTCGGGTATCGCCGTACGGCCGATCAGCAAGGGCATGCAGACGTTTTCCAGCGCCGTGAATTCGGGCAGCAAATGGTGGAACTGGTAGACAAAACCCAACGCGCGGTTACGCAGCAGGCCACGCGCCTTTTCGCCCAGTGCCGACAATTCTTCGCCCGCCAGCCAGACACTGCCTTCGGAAGGTGTGTCCAGGCCGCCCAGAAGATTCAGCAAAGTACTTTTGCCCGACCCCGAACTGCCGACAATCGCGACCCGCTCACCGGGATGCAGCTCCAGTTGCAGACCGGACAACACCACGACCGACTCCGGGCCTTCCTCGTAGGATTTACCCAGGTTGCGGCAACTCAATACTGCTTTATCAGACATGCCCGACTCACTCATAACGTAACGCCTCCGCCGGCTGGGTGCGCGCAGCACGCCAGGCGGGATACAGGGTGGCGAGGAAACTCAGGACCAACGCCGCACCGCAGACCTGGAACACGTCCTGGGCCATCAGTTGCGAAGGCAGGTAATCAATGAAATAGACGTCGGCGTTGAGAAACTTGTGGCCGATCAGCCCTTCCAGCGCAGCGATGGCTGCACTGACGTTAAGCGCGGCAAGGATGCCCAGCGCCGCGCCGATCAGCGTGCCGACCACACCGATCACCGTGCCCTGCACCATGAAGATCGCCATGATCTGCCGCGGTGTCGCGCCCAGTGTGCGCAAAATGGCGATATCGCCCTTCTTGTCATTGACCACCATCACCAGCGTGGAAATGATGTTGAAGGCCGCAACGGCCACAATCAGCAGCAGCAACAGGCCAATCATGGCTTTTTCCATGCGGATGGCCTGATAGAGGTTGCCGTGAGTGCGTGTCCAGTCACGGGAATAGAAATTGTTTTCGCCCAGCTTCTGGGCGATTTCCCACGAGGTGCGCGGCGCTGCAAACAGATCATCGAACTTGAGCCGCAGGCCCTGCACCTGATTGGGCTTCCAGCGGTGCAGACGGGCCAGGTCATCGAGGTTGGTCAACCCCAGAAAGCCGTCGATTTCGCCAGCGCCGACATGAAAGATACCGGTCACTTCGAAACGCTTCATGCGCGGGAACATGCCGGCAGGCGTGACAGTTACCTCAGGCGCGACAAAGGTCAGCTTGTCGCCGACCACGACGCCCAGTTTGGCAGCCGCCTTGTCGCCGATCATGATGCCGAAACTGCCGGGAGACAGGCTGTCGAGCTGGCCCTGCTGGATGAAGTGGTCAATGATCGAGACCTTGCGCTCCTCGGCCGGGTCGATGCCATTGAGCAGCACCTTCTGAACCTTGCCGTCGTGGGTCAGCAAACCCTGCATCTGAGTGAATGGCGCAACGGCCAGCACCTGCGGGTTTTCCTGAACCTTCGCGGCCAGGCCACGCCAGTCGGTGATCGGGTCAGCCGACTCGATGGTCGCGTGTGGCACCATGCCGAGCACGCGGGTACGCATTTCGTGATCGAAGCCATTCATCACCGATAACACGACTATCATCACTACCACGCCGAGGGCGAGGCCGATCATGGACGTCAGGGAGATGAACGAAACAAAATGGTTGCGTCGCTTGGCACGTGTGTAGCGCGTGCCGATAAATACAAAAAGAGGTCTGAACATGTAGGAATTTGTTCGCAGGAATGAGGACGTCCATGTGGCGGGCCTTGACGTGCAGCTTTACACTCGAAACTCTCAGACCACCGCCGCTAGCTTGGGTTCGCCATGTCGACATTAGATGAAGCAGGACGCCGCGAATACTACCGTATCGACGACAGCGTCGCACTGGAAATTAACCCCCTGTCTGGTGCCGACCAGGCAAGTCAGGACGCCATGCAGGACACCTCGACACTGTTCGACCTGCTCAGCGAGCTACACGTCAGCGAGTTCGAATCACAGCATTTGATGCGCCAACTCGACGAGCGCGACCGGGTGCTGAACAGTTTTCTCAAGTCGTTGAGCAAGCGCATCGACCTGCTGGGCGAAGTGGTTGCACATACGGCACTGGGCAAACTGGGCGCTCCGCAACCGGTAAAGCTGTCCGAGGGCGGCATTCAATTCAATTCGCAACAAGGCTTTGCCGTGGGCGAACAGTTGTCGATCAAGATGGTGCTGATGCCCCAGGCTGCAGGGCTAATGCTGCGCGCGAGGGTCAGCCAGTGCGATGCACGGCCAGATGGCGGTTTTGACATCAGCACCGACTTCGTCAACCTGCCAGACGCTCAACGCCAATTGCTCGCACGTCACGTGCTGCAGCGTCAGGCTCAGCATCGACGTCAGGCCCTTGAACAGGGTCAGCCATCCGGCAATTGAGTTTCCGGGATGCTTGGTTTCACCTCATCATTTCATTTCAGCAGTGGGTGCCTTAACGGCCAGGAGTAAACGTGACCCTTATCTACGGCCACCGCGGCGCCAAGGGCGAAGCACCGGAAAACACCCTGGTCAGCTTCCAGGAATGCATCAAACACGGCGTGCGCCGCTGTGAACTGGACCTGCATCTGTCACTGGACGGAGAGTTGATGGTCATTCACGACCCGACCCTCAAGCGCACCACCGACCGACGCGGCAAGGTCAATGAGCATCTGGCCGCCGACCTGGTGACCTATGACGCGCGCAAAGGTGGCCCCGGCTGGGTCTCGCCCTGCCCTATTCCGCGCCTTGAAGAGTTGTTCGAGCAATGCGATTTCGAGCACTGGCAACTGGAAGTCAAAAGCGCTTCGCGCACCCGCGCCGCCAACACCGTGTTGGCCATTCGTGAAATGGCTCAGCGTCATGGCTTGCTCGACAAGGTCACCATCACCTCCAGCTCTCGTGAAGTGCTGCGCGCCGCCCTCGACCTGACGCCGGACATTTCGCGCGGGCTGGTGGCCGAGTACGCCTGGCTCGACCCGTTGAAGGTCGCGCAAAGCTACGGCTGTGAGATTCTGGCATTGAACTGGACACTGTGTACCCCGGAGCGCCTGCAGAAAGCACAGCGTCAGGGCCTGCATGTGTCTGTGTGGACAGTCAACGAGCCTGCACTGATGCGCAGACTCGCTGATTTCGGCGTCGACAGCCTGATTACAGACTTTCCCGGTTTGGCCACCGCCACGCTCGGGAGTCGCTGAAATCGGTCTCCCCGGCCGGCTCAGGCCACCGGCCGGAGTCGCTTAAAAAAGCCGGTTGAGACCGTCGTATGCCGCTACCCGATAGGCTTCGGCCATGGTCGGGTAGTTGAACGTGGTGTTGACGAAGTACTTCATGGTGTTCGCTTCACCCGGCTGGCTCATGATCGCCTGACCGATGTGCACGATCTCGGACGCCTGGTCACCGAAGCAATGCACGCCCAGCACTTCCAGCGTCTCGCGGTGGAACAGAATCTTCAGCATCCCGACCCGCTCGCCGGAAATCTGCGCACGGGCCATGCCCTTGAAGAACGCCTTGCCCACTTCGTACGGCACCTTGGCCTGGGTCAGCTCGTGCTCGTTCTTGCCGATCGAACTGATCTCCGGAATGGTATAGATCCCGGTCGGTACGTCGTTGACATAGCGCCAGCTGCCGTTGTCGACCATGCTGCCAGCCGCCGAGCGGCCCTGATCGTAGGCAGCGCTCGCCAGACTTGGCCAGCCGATAACGTCGCCTGCGCCATAGACATTGGAAACGCTGGTGCGATAGTTCTCGTCCACCTCGATCTGGCCACGACCGTTGGCCTTGAGACCAATGTTTTCCAGCCCCAGCTTGTCGGTGTTGCCGGTACGGCCATTGCACCACAGCAAGGCATCTGCCTTGATTTTCTTTCCGGACTTGAGGTGCAGGACAACGCCGTTATCCAGACCTTCGACCTTCTCGTATTCTTCGTTGTGGCGAACCATCACGTTGTTGTTGCTGAAGTGATAACTCAATGCCTGAGAGATTTCCGAATCCAGGAAGCTCAGCAACTGGTCACGGTTATCCACCAGCTCGACCAGAACACCCAGACCACTGAAGATCGAGGCATACTCACAGCCGATCACGCCCGCGCCATAAATGATCAGCTTACGCGGGGTGTGCCCCAGGCTGAGGATGGTGTCGCTGTCGTAGATGCGCTTGTGACTGAAATCGATGTCGGCCGGACGATAGGGGCGCGAACCGGTGGCGATGATGATCTGGTTGGCCACCAGCTTTTCCACCACACCGTTGGTGCAGACCACGTTGATGCTGGTCTCGTCGGCAAAACTGCCGGTGCCGAAGAACACATCGACACGGTTGCGGGCGTAGTAACTGGTGCGCGAGGCCACCTGCTTGGAAATGACCATTTCGGCGTTTTTCAACACATCCGGAAACGAAAACCAGCGCGGCTCGCCAATGGCCCGGAACATCGGATTGGTGTTGAACTGGATGATCTGCTTGACCGAGTGACGCAGAGCCTTGGACGGAATGGTGCCCAAATGGGTGCAGTTACCGCCCACTTGCCGACGGCTGTCGACCATGGCGACCTTGCGCCCCGCCTTGGCGGCGTTCATTGCCGCGCCTTCTCCGGCAGGGCCGGAACCCAGTACCACTACGTCGTAGTTGTAGACAGCCATGCGTACTCCTTTAAACAGACCGAGGCGCCACTCTGGCATCTCTGGCTAAATCACGCGGCGCAGTCTAGCGCTGCACCGAGGCGGCGAACATTAACCCTTGGTCGCGTCGAAGGCCAATTTTTGTCTGTGCAGAGTGGCAATTGACCGGAAGTTCCGGCCTCTTGACTTACCGCGGCTGCTCCACCGCCAGACGATCAAACGACGCGTTGCTGCGGATGATAAAGCGCTTATCGGCACGAATCACAAAAAAAGCAGGGATTTTATGTTCTTGCGCATAATTCCAGCCGCGCCGCGGGCCGAGAATCAACAGCAGTGAGGAGAGTCCGTCAGCCATCAGCGCCGAGGGATGAATGACCGTCACCGACGCCAGGCTGTGGCTGATCGGCTTACCGGTCAAGGCATCGAGCGTATCGGAAATGCGCCACCCGTCATGGTCGGCGTAACGACGATAGTCGCCCGACGTAGATATGGCGTAGCCCTTCAGCGGAAATACTTTTTGCGTGACATTGCCATCGTCGAGCGGCGCGTCCAGCGTCACCCTCCAGGGCGAACCGTCGGGCTTGAGCCCGCTGACTTTCAGTTCACCCGTGGCTTGCACCAGATAATCGTGCAACCCCAGCTTTTCCATGCGCTCGCTGATGCGATCTACCGCATAACCGGCGGCAATACTGTTGAGGTCCACTTGCACAGCGGCGCTTTTGCACAACTGCTGCCCGACGACACGCAGACCGCGATAGCCCACCGTCGCCCGAGTGCGGGCCAACTGGCGCACCAGCGGCATTTGCTCAAACAGTGCATGAGCGCCCAGCCCCCACAGGTCCATCAGCGGCTTCACCGTCAGGTCGAACGCACCATCACTGTCCCGTGACAGCTGCTCGCCAACACCGATCAGTTTCAAAACCGGTTCGGGCATGGTCTGGCAGCTATTGGCAGGCAATGCATTGAAAAGCTCGATATCCGAGTCACTGCGCCAAAGCGACATCTGTTGATCGACTTCGGCCAGAATCGATTCGATCTGCGGGCGCACGACCTCAGGTTCAGGCTGCCCGGAAGCGCGCACGTATACCACTGAATAGTGACTGCCCATGGCCGGCCCGCCAAAGCTCTCCAGCTTGCGTTCCTGACCGCAACCAGCACACGCCAGCAGCACCAGGCACCCTGCAGCCCTGCAAAACCCACGCAAACTCATGCCCCGCACTAAAAAAACCATTCAGAGTGACTTGCCTTCATTGGCAAACAAGACAGAAAACCGTCCATAGCGGCCCACTCGGACCGGGACCGGGCTTCACCCATACGAGGTCGACCAAAGTATTGAGTGGTCAGTGTCGGGCTTATGGTTCCCATACAGCATGTCTGTTCATCCGGTTTCATCTAGTTGATACGCCGTGCACGCATCGACCGGTCATACCTGTCAAGCGTCTGTTAAGTGATAGCAAATCGCCGAAACGGTTGTTTTTGAGCCCTGTTACACATACTGTTACAAATGTGCATCGCCAGTTGCACACACGTAATGGCGATGTAAACGGGATAACAACGACAACGGACTCCAAGCCGACGAGCCTGAGCGAGTAACTAAATGGCCTCCACAACAAGTAAGGGCAAAGCGATCTTTCGCGTTGTCAGCGGTAACTTCCTCGAGATGTTCGATTTCATGGTCTACGGCTTTTACGCCACGGCCATTGCCAAGACATTTTTCCCCTCCGACAGCGCATTCGCTTCGTTGATGCTGTCGCTGGCGACCTTCGGCGCAGGCTTCCTGATGCGACCCTTGGGCGCAATCTTTCTCGGTGCCTATATCGACCGTCACGGACGTCGCAAGGGCCTGATTATCACCCTCGCGATGATGGCAATGGGCACTTTGCTGATTGCCTGTGTGCCGGGCTACGCCACTCTGGGCGTTGTTGCACCGTTGCTGGTGCTGCTCGGTCGCCTGCTGCAAGGCTTCTCGGCTGGCGTCGAGCTGGGTGGTGTTTCGGTGTACCTCGCTGAAATCTCGACACCGGGTCGCAAAGGTTTCTTCGTCAGCTGGCAGTCCGCCAGTCAACAGGCTGCCGTGGTATTCGCCGGTTTGCTGGGTGTGGGTCTGAACCACTGGCTGAGCCCGGAGCAAATGGGTGAATGGGGCTGGCGCGTGCCGTTCCTGATCGGCTGCCTGATTGTGCCGGCGATCTTCATCATCCGCCGTTCGCTGGAAGAGTCACCGGAGTTCGAAGCCCGCACGCACCGCCCGACGCTGCGTGAAGTAGTGCGCTCCATCAGCCAGAACTTTGGCCTGGTGCTGGGCGGCATGGCGCTGGTGGTGATGACCACGGTGTCGTTCTACCTAATCACCGCCTATACCCCGACCTTCGGCAAGAACGAACTGAACCTGACCGACCTGGAAAGCTTGCTGGTAACCGTCTGCGTCGGCGTGTCCAACTTCATCTGGCTGCCAATCATGGGTTCGTTCTCGGATCGCATCGGTCGCAAGCCGCTGTTGATTGCAGCGACAGTGCTGGCCATCGCCACCGCCTACCCTGCTCTGTCGTGGCTGGTAGAGCACCCAAGCTTCAGCCACCTGCTGATGGTCGAGTTGTGGTTCTCGTTCCTGTACGGTTCCTACAACGGCGCAATGGTCGTGGCGCTGACCGAGATCATGCCGGTCGAAGTCCGCACCACCGGTTTCTCGCTGGCCTACAGCCTGGCAACGGCGACCTTCGGTGGCTTCACGCCAGCGGCCTGTACTTACCTGATCCACGTGCTGGGCAACAAGGCAGCGCCCGGTATCTGGCTGACGGGTGCCGCTGTGCTGGGTCTGGTTGCTACGCTGGTGCTGTTCCGCAAAGGCGGACAGAAGCTTGAAGCGCCTGGAGCACCTGGAGCACCTGCAACCGCCTGATTCATCGCTTGATCAATCAGATGGCTGTAACGGCTAAAAGCAAAACCCCGGCACGAGTTGATCTCGGCCGGGGTTTTGCTTTTTCAGACAGCGCGCCTCCAGGGTCGAAAGCCGAGCCAGAGCAGCACCCCAGGCAATTGCAACGCAATCATTAAACCCAGCGACCACTGATAGGCCTCAAGCGGATGACCGGCACCCTGCACAACCGGCCACAGGTTGAGCACCACACCCATCAGCCACTGGAGGAAAAACGCGAGCACAAACACCACCAGATTGAAGGAAGAGCTGACCCTGCCCGCCAGCTCCGGTGCAACCGATTGCGCCACAATGGCGTAATTCATGGTGGTCGACGTGCCGAAGAAGCTGAAGCCCATCGCAACAATATAAGGTGACACCGGTAGACCACTGGCCATCAGCATCTGGAAGCCGATGAAGATCACCATGCCAGCGCCACAGACCATGATCGGCTGTACACCGAACCTGCGCAGATAATCAGTGATCGTGCCGAACGTCAGGGACCCTGCCACCATCGCGATGGCGCCGAACAGCAGTACATTGGCCATGCCTGAATCGCTCAGCCCGGCCATGTCACGCAACCACGGTCCCATCCACAGCGACAGTACCGACATGTAGATGGCGTGCGAAAACACTGAATACAACGCCAGACGCCAGAACGTCCAGGAAGAGTAAAGTTTGCCGACTGCGGCAAACATATCGCTGTAGCGGGTGTTTCTGGTCTCGTAGGCTTTGGGAACACTGAGGTGTATGACCACGGCCACACAAAAGGTCAGCAGCGCCAGCGTCAGAAACGCTTCTCTCCAGGTCAGCCAGTTCAGCAACGTATGCAAAGGCGTGGTCGACGCCATCGCGCCCAGCCCGCCAATCGACAGCAGGCAGGCAGTACTCAGTGGCAAACGCTCGACCGGCAACCAGATGGCACATGCCTTGATCGCACTCATCAGCGAACCCGCCACGCCCAGACCAATCAGACCACGCCCGATCAACAACCCTGTCTCGGTGCTGGAAATACTGAAGATGACCGAACCGGCGACTGCAAACAACAGCATCGGCGCCTGCACGCTGCGCGGGCCGTAACGATCAAGCATGACGCCGAGGGGAATCTGTGCGGCAGCGAAGGTCAGAAAATACACGCCAGTCAACAACCCCAGGCTGCTCGCGGGCAAACTCAGGTCGGCCTGCAGATCGACATAGATCACCGCATTGACGGTACGAAACAGGTAGGAAACGAAATGCCCCAGACCAAAGGGGACGAAAATCGTCAGAAACAGAAAAAAGAAGCTGCTTTTGAGGTGTTGCTGCGATCCGTCCATGGCCGAACTGCTCATCCTTGGCTACTCCGTCATCCACAAGGGCTGTGCCTGACAGGTTCTCATGACACGCAACAAAACAAAACGGGCCGAAGCCTGCATGCGCAGGGTTCGGCCCGTTTATTTGCTGCCCGGTCAGACCGGGCAGTTCAAACGTTCAACATTTACTGCGGAAAGGCAGGCGGATTGACGTCTGCCATGTCTTCCATCACGCGAACAACCTGGTGGCTGTAGCCAAACTCGTTGTCGTACCAGACGTACAGCACAACGCGGTTATCGTTGACGATGGTGGCTTCGGCATCCACAACACCGGCGTGACGCGAGCCGACGAAGTCAGTGGACACCACTTCCTGCGAGTTCACAAAGTCGATCTGCTTGTGCAGGTCCGAGTGCAGCGCCATGTAGCGCAGGTACTCGTTCATTTCTTCGCGGGTGGTCGGCTTCTCGAGGTTGAGGTTGAGAATGGCCATGGACACGTTCGGCGTTGGAACGCGGATCGCGTTACCGGTCAGCTTTCCGGCCAGCTCAGGCAGCGCCTTCGCCGCAGCGGTGGCTGCTCCGGTTTCGGTGATGACCATGTTCAACGCGGCGCTGCGACCACGACGGTCACCCTTGTGGAAGTTGTCGATCAGGTTCTGGTCGTTGGTGTACGAGTGAACCGTTTCAACGTGACCATTGGTGATGCCGAACTTGTCGTTGACAGCCTTGAGCACCGGCACGATGGCGTTGGTGGTGCAGGATGCCGCGGACACGATTTTGTCATCCGCCGTGATTTCACCGTGGTTGATACCATGCACGATGTTCTTCAGCTTGCCTTTGCCCGGCGCGGTCAATACAACTCGGTCGACGCCAGGGCAGGCCAGATGCTGACCCAGACCGTCGGCATCACGCCATACACCGGTGTTGTCCACCAGCAGAGCGTCCTTGATACCGTATTGGGTGTAATCCACCTCGGACGGGTTCTTGGCGTAGATCACCTGAATCAGGTTGCCGTTGGCGGTGATGGTGCTGTTGGCTTCATCAATGGTGATGGTGCCATCGAACGGGCCATGTACCGAGTCACGACGCAGCAGGCTGGCACGCTTGACCAGATCGTTTTCCGCGCCTTTGCGGACCACGATGGCACGCAGGCGCAGACCGTCGCCACCACCGGTCTTCTCGATCAGGATCCGCGCCAGCAGGCGACCGATACGACCGAAACCGTAAAGCACGACATCGGTGCCCTTGCGCGGGCTAGTGCCCTGCTGACCCACTACACTGGCCAGTTCTTCACGTACGAACTGCTCGGGCGTGCGGCCGTTGCCTTCAGTCTTGAACTTCACGGCCAACTTGCCCAGGTCCACCGAAGCGGCACCCAGTTTGAGCTCGCTCATCGCTTTTACAAGCGGGAACGTCTCGTGTACGGACAACTCAACCGCATCGGACTGACGATGACGCGCAAAGCGGTGAGCTTTGAGAATCGCGATGACTGAACGGTTGATCAGGCTGCGGCCATAGATCGAACTCACCACATTATTATTGCGGTAGAGCTGACCGATGAGCGGGATCATCGCTTCGGCGAGAGCTTCACGATCGATCCATTCACCAAGACACTGGTCGGGCTTCTGAGTCACGGGAACCTTCCACATGTAGGGGCTGAAAAAAGGGGCTACATTATGACCGCGCCTTTGTTTATGAGCAATGCGCGACTGTCATATCAGTGGGCACTACATAATTTTCGCCCGTAAATACGCGGTAACACTCCGGAAAACTGACAGCCACCACCTTCCCCCGTTACAATCGCCGCCCCTGTTGCAACGCCTGGAGCCCGACCTTCCCGTGCCAGTTCTGCGTCTACCGCATCTTTCTGCCGCTGCAGGCAAACAACACTGGGGCAATCTTCCCGGTGCCGCACTGAGCCTGGCCATTGCCGAGGCCGCCAGCGCAGCCAAGCGCTTTACCCTGCTACTGACCGCCGACAGCCAGAGCGCCGAGCGGCTGGAGCAAGAGCTGAAGTTTTTCGCGCCCACGCTGCCGGTTCTGCACTTCCCGGACTGGGAAACCCTGCCCTACGACCTGTTTTCGCCGCACCAGGACATCATTTCCCAGCGCATCGCCAGCCTTTATCGCCTGCCGGAGCTGGAGCATGGCGTTTTGGTAGTACCGATCACGACCGCCCTACACAGACTCGCGCCGACCAAATTCCTGCTCGGCAGCAGCCTGGTGCTGGATGTCGGCCAGAAGCTTGATGTGGAGGCCATGCGCACGCGCCTGGAAGCCAGCGGCTATCGCTACGTGGACACGGTTTACGAGCACGGCGAGTTCACCGTGCGCGGCGCACTGATCGACCTGTTCCCGATGGGCAGCAAGCTGCCCTTCCGTATCGACCTGTTCGACGATGAAATCGAAACCCTGCGCACCTTCGATCCGGACACGCAACGCTCCATCGACAAGGTCGAGTCGGTGCGCTTGTTGCCTGCCCGCGAATTCCCGCTACAGAAAGAAGAAGTCACGCGCTTCAAGGCGCGTTTTCGCGAGCGCTTCGACGTGGACTTCCGGCGCAGCCCGATTTTCCAGGACTTGAGCAGCGGCATCACGCCCGCCGGTATCGAGTACTACATTCCATTGTTCTTCGAGGAAACCTCGACGCTGTTCGATTATCTGCCGCAGGACACTCAGGTGTTTTCCCTGCCGGGTATCGAGCAGGCCGCAGAGAATTTCTGGAACGACGTGCGCAACCGCTATGAAGAACGTCGCGTCGACCCTGCACGACCACTGCTGCCACCGGCCGAGCTGTTCCTGCCGGTGGAAGATTGCTTTGCACGCTTGAAAAACTGGCCGCGCGTGGTGGCCAGCCAGCAGGATGTCGATGCCGGAGCCGGGCGCGAACGCTTCCCGGCCCAGACCCTGCCGGACCTGTCCATTGAAGCCAAGGCCAGCCAGCCATTGGCGGCACTGTCGACATTTCTTGATGACTTCCCCGGTCGCGTGCTGTTTACCGCCGAGTCCGCCGGTCGCCGTGAAGTACTGCTGGAACTGCTTGAACGCCTGAAGCTGCGGCCGAAAACGGTCGACAGCTGGCAGGACTTCGTCGATGGCAAGGACAGGCTGGCAATCACCATCGCCCCGCTGGACGACGGCCTGCTGCTGGAGCAACCGGCACTGGCGCTGGTCGCTGAAAGCCCGCTGTTCGGCCAACGGGTCATGCAGCGCCGCCGCCGCGAAAAGCGCGCCGATGGCGGCAATAACGACGCCGTCATCAAGAACCTGACCGAACTGCGCGAAGGCGCGCCGGTGGTGCACATCGATCATGGCGTGGGCCGTTATCTCGGGCTCGCGACCCTGGAAGTCGAAAACCAGGTCGCCGAATTCCTGATGCTGGCCTACGCCGAGGACGCCAAGCTGTACGTCCCGGTCGCCAACCTGCACCTGATTGCCCGCTACACCGGCAGCGACGACGAGAGCGCGCCACTGCACCGCCTGGGCTCGGAAACCTGGCAGAAAGCCAAGCGCAAGGCGGCCGAACAGGTTCGCGACGTGGCTGCCGAGCTGCTGGATATCTACGCACGCCGGGCAGCCCGCGAGGGTTATGCCTTCGCCGACCCGAAAGCCGACTACGCCACTTTCAGCGCGGGCTTCCCGTTCGAAGAAACGCCGGATCAGCAGACCACCATCGAGGCCGTGCGCGCCGACATGCTGGCACCCAAACCGATGGATCGCCTGGTGTGTGGCGACGTGGGCTTCGGCAAGACCGAAGTGGCCATGCGCGCCGCCTTCATTGCCGTGCACGGCGGGCGTCAGGTGGCCATTCTGGTGCCGACCACCCTGCTCGCCCAGCAGCACTACAACAGCTTCCGCGACCGTTTCGCAGACTGGCCGGTGACCGTCGAAGTGATGAGCCGCTTCAAGTCGGCCAAGGAAGTCAGTGCCGCCGTTGCCGATCTGGCCGAGGGCAAGATCGACATCGTCATCGGTACGCACAAGCTGTTGCAGGATGACGTCAAGATCAAGAATCTCGGTCTGGTGATCATCGACGAAGAACACCGCTTCGGTGTCCGCCAGAAAGAACAGCTCAAGGCACTGCGCAGCGAGGTCGACATTCTGACCCTCACCGCAACGCCGATTCCGCGAACCCTGAACATGGCCGTGTCGGGCATGCGTGATCTGTCGATCATCGCCACGCCACCGGCGCGCAGGCTGTCGGTACGCACCTTCGTCATGGAGCAGAACAAGCCGACCATCAAGGAAGCCCTGCTGCGCGAGTTGCTGCGCGGCGGCCAGGTCTACTACCTGCACAACGACGTCAAAACCATCGAGAAATGCGCGGCGGATCTGGCCGAACTGGTGCCGGAAGCCCGTATCGGCATCGGCCACGGCCAGATGCGCGAGCGCGAACTCGAACAGGTGATGAGCGATTTCTACCACAAGCGCTTCAATGTGCTGATCGCCTCGACCATCATCGAGACCGGCATCGACGTGCCGAGCGCCAACACCATCATCATCGAGCGTGCCGACAAGTTCGGCCTGGCCCAGCTGCACCAGTTGCGCGGCCGCGTCGGACGCAGTCACCACCAGGCCTATGCCTACCTGCTGACCCCGCCGCGCAAGCAAATCACCCCCGACGCCGAAAAGCGTCTGGAAGCGATTGCCAACACCCAGGACCTGGGCGCGGGCTTTGTGCTCGCCACCAATGACCTGGAGATCCGAGGCGCAGGCGAACTGCTCGGGGACGGCCAGAGCGGTCAGATCCAGGCCGTGGGTTTTACCCTGTACATGGAAATGCTCGAGCGCGCGGTCAAGTCGATTCGCAAGGGCGAACAGCCCAATCTCGATCAACCGTTGGGCGGCGGACCGGAAATCAACCTGCGCGTACCGGCACTCATTCCGGAAGCCTACCTGCCGGATGTGCACACCCGCCTGATTCTCTACAAGCGCATCGCCAACGCAGCAGACGAAGAGGCGTTGAAAGACTTGCAGGTAGAAATGATCGACCGCTTCGGCCTGTTGCCGGAGCCGACCAAGAACCTGGTGCGCATCACGCTGCTCAAACTGCACGCCGAACAGCTGGGTATCAAGAAAATCGACGGCGGCCCGCAAGGTGGCCGCATCGAATTCGCGACCGAGACTCCGGTTGAGCCGCTGACCCTGATCAAGCTGATCCAGAGCCAGCCCAACCGTTACAAGTTCGAAGGTGCCACGCTGTTCAAATTCCTGGTCCCCATGGAGCGCCCGGAAGAGCGTTTCAATACCATCGAAGCGCTGCTTGAGCGCCTGACCCCGAAAACTGCTTGAAGGATTCACGCATGCGTCTGTTTCGTTCATTGATCCTGCTGCTGACGCTGATCGCGCCGACCGCGTTCGCCGATGGCTTGTATCAGGTCGAGATTTTACTGTTCCGCCAGAACGGCGAACCCGCCTCGACCCGTCAGCGTGTCCCGGAAAACTGGGACAAGGACGCGCAGAAGATCGCCGCGAACGATGAACGAAGCCCAGCCCTCAATGATCTGGCCAGCAAACTGCAGGGCAGCGGCAACTACCAGGTGCTGATGCAGCGCGCCTGGCAGCAGAGCATCGGCACCGAGCCAGGCAAGGTTGCCGTCACCAGTGGTGACGAGCGGCTCGGGCACTTCCCGATCGAGGGCACCGTGAGTCTGGCGATGGCACGCTTTACCGATATTGATGCACAATTCTGGGTCAACCAGCTGGACCCGCATGGCGTGGTCATCAGCAGTGAACGATTGAAGCAGACCGCCAGGGTAAAAAACGGTGAGCTGACCTATCTGGACAATGGCAACCTCGCGTTGCTGATCAAAGTTTCTCCTCTTTGATCTTTACGTACGCAAGGGACGCCAAGGCGCCCCCTTTCTTTTGAGCATCGCTGCGGCGTAGGGCCTTTTAAAACTTGTCGTCCATTCTCGAAAAAGTCCTGGCCTCGGCCTGGACAGACTTATTCAACGATCGAACGCTTGAGCGAGGGCTTGACTACGCCCGGCAAAAACGCATCGTGCTGGAAGACTCCAGCCCGCAGATCATCCGTACCGCATGCCGCGGCTCGGGTCTGGAAATCTACACCCAGACCCTGCTGTTCAAGGACCCGGATCGCTACAAGAACTACCTGACCTGCAAATGTACCTGCCCGGTCCGCAACGACTGTAAGCACTGTGTGGCCGCGCTGCATTTTCTCCAGGACCCGCAGAACCGGCCGCTGCTGCAAGCCGCGCTGGCTTCACACCAGCAGGAAATGGAAAAGCATGTCGAGCAAAAGCCGAAGCTGCCGGAACGCCTGATCGATAACCTGCAACCGCGGCCAAGACTGATTCTGGCAAGCATCGAGTTCAGCGCCTACGAGCCACGCAACGGGCGCATGCAGCGGCATATTCAGCACCGTGCTGCATTGGCCTTTGCCTACGGCAAGCATTACGCGGTCGGCACCACCAACGTCAGCATTCTGGTCAGTTCGCTGGGCAGCGACCTGGTGAATCAGAAAAGCGACATCATCGAGCACACCGACACCGAAACCCTGCGCATCCGTCGTCAGGGCGAACGGGAGCGGCAGTTGCGTCAGGAACTGGCCGATCTGGGCTTCAAGGTTGCCACCCGGCAGAGCAAGGCCCTGCCCGACAGTGCTGGTGACATGTACGAACTGCCCAATGACAAGGCCTGGCTGCATTTTGTCCTCGACGACCTGCCACGGCTGCGCGAGCAAGGCTGGGAAATCGACATTCAGGACGAGTTCGGCTTCGACGTTACCCCCGTGGAAGACTGGTATGCCGTCATCGACGAAGAGAACGAACGCGACTGGTTCGACCTGGAACTGGGCATCATCGTCAACGGCGAGCGCCTGAGCCTGTTGCCGATTCTGATCAACCTGATCCGCAGCCATCCCGAACTGATGAGCCCCTCGGCCGTGGCCAAGCGCGGCGACGAAGAACAACTGCTGGTGCAGCTCAACCACTTCACCCAGAGCGGCGGCAGCCCGGTGCAGATCGCCCTGCCCTACGGCAGGCTCAAGCCGGTACTGGCGACGCTGGGCGATTTCTACTGGCGGCAGGAGGGCAACAACGCGCTGCGCATGAGCAAGGCCGATGCAGCACGCCTGACCCAGCTTGAAGACCTGCCGCTGACTTGGCAGGGTGGCGACCGTCTGCGCCACTTCGCCGAACGCCTGATCAACATCAAGGACGCGCCGGTCAGCCTGCCCGATGGCCTTAATGCCACACTGCGCCCTTATCAGCTGGAAGGCCTGAGCTGGATGCAGTCGTTGCGCGAGCTGGAAGTCGGCGGCGTGCTGGCTGATGACATGGGGCTGGGCAAAACGCTGCAGACCCTGGCTCACCTGTTGATGGAAAAACAGGCCGGACGCCTCGACCGCCCCGCACTGGCCGTCATGCCCACCAGCCTGATTCCCAACTGGCTGGACGAGTCCGAGCACTTCACTCCGGACCTAAAGGTACTGGCCCTGTATGGCGCCAATCGTCATCAGGACGCTGGCAACCTGCAGGATTACGACCTGATCCTGACCACTTACGCATTGCTGCCACGGGACCTGGAACTGCTCGAAAAACAGCCCTTCCACGTGCTGATTCTCGATGAAGCGCAGTACATCAAGAACCCCAACAGCAAGGCCGCCCAGGCCGCACGCAACCTCAACGCACGTCAGCGCCTGTGCCTGAGCGGTACGCCACTGGAAAACCACCTGGGCGAGCTGTGGTCACTGTTCCACTTCCTGATGCCCGGCTGGCTGGGCAACAGCAAGGAATTCAACAGCAATTACCGCACCGCCATCGAAAAGCATGGCAACCAGGACCGCCTGCACCACCTCAATGCGCGTATCAAGCCGTTTCTGCTGCGCCGCACCAAGGAGCAAGTGGCCACCGAGCTGCCACCCAAGACCGAGATCATCCACTGGGTCGACCTTAACGATGCCCAGCGCGACGTGTACGAAACCGTACGCCTGGCGATGGACAAGAAGGTCAGGGACGAAATCACCCGCAAAGGCGTGGCGCGTAGCCAGATCATCATTCTTGAAGCGCTGCTCAAGCTGCGTCAGGTGTGCTGCGACCTGCGGCTGGTCAATCAGGACATGCCGGTCAACAGCAAACAAGGCACTTCAGGCAAGCTCAACAGCCTGATGGAGATGTTCGAAGAACTGCTGGCTGAAGGCCGCAAGATTCTGTTGTTCTCGCAGTTCACGTCGATGCTGAGCCTGATCGAAGAAGAGCTCAAGCAACGCGGCATCGCTTACGCGCTGCTGACCGGATCGACCCGCGATCGACGCACGCCGATTCATGACTTCCAGAGCGGCAAGCTGCCGATCTTCCTGATCAGCCTGAAAGCCGGCGGCACCGGCCTCAACCTGACTGCCGCCGATACCGTGATCCACTATGACCCGTGGTGGAACCCGGCAGCCGAAAACCAGGCGACCGACCGTGCTTATCGTATCGGTCAGGACAAGCCGGTATTCGTCTACAAGATGATCGCGCGCGGCACTGTGGAAGAGAAAATCCAGCGCCTGCAACGGGAAAAGTCAGCGCTGGCAGCCGGTGTGCTTGATGGCCGTACAACCGGCGACTGGAAACTGCGCGACGAAGACCTGCAGGCCCTGTTCGCCCCGCTTCCCGCAGCCCCGAAGAAAACCCGCAAGTAAACCCGTCCGGCGCTATTCGACAGCAACATGCTGAAGGATCTGCGCCGTGGACAGGACCGTCGCGTATTGGCCAGCGACATCGCGTGCACGTCTTCGGCACTGCGCGGCGTGCCGAAGAAGTCTGCTTGATCAAAGGTAAAGCAGGCGTCATGCGCCACCAGCACGTCAAAGCCAAGATTGCCGCCACTGCGCGCGGTGGACTCGACGGAATTGTTGGTGATCACGCCGACAATCACCACCTGCCCGATCCCGTCCGAGCGTAACCACATCTCCAGAAACGACCCGCAAAACGCGTCAGGCACCTGCTTGCTCAACTCCCGCTCATCGGCGTGCGGCAAGAACGCTGGCTGGTACTCGACCCCCGACTGCTCGGGCCAGAACACTGATTGCGGCGACGTCGAGAAATGCCGGACGTGGATCACCGGACGCCCGGATTGTCGCCAGGCACTCAGCAGCGCGCCTATATTCGCCTCGGCCTGCGGATTGTTACGCCGCCCCAACTTGGGGTGATTGATGCCCTGCTGCATGTCGATCAGGATCAGCGCGCTGTTGCCTTGAATATCCATGATGAATCAGTCCGAACTTTTGGTTCAGCAAGACTATCGCAATCAAGGTCTATTCTGGTCGCAATCGTCGATAGGCTCAGGCCTGTCCGAGACCTGCCCCCAAGGAGAACATCATGATCGAACACCTTAAACTCGCCGGCAAAGTAGCGCTCGTGCAGGGCGGCTCACGTGGTATCGGCGCAGCCATTGTCCAGCGATTGGCCAAAGAAGGCGCCGCCGTGGCGTTTACCTATGTCAGCTCCGAGGTCAACGCTCTGGAGATTCAGGACAGCATCGTCGCCAACGGCGGCCGGGCCCTGGCCATTCGCGCCGACAGCGCCGACGAAAAAGCCATCCGCCGGGCCGTACAGACCACTGCCGAGACCCTTGGCAGGCTGGATATTCTGGTCAACAACGCCGGCATTCTGGCCATTGCGCCGCTCAATGAATTCAGCATGCAGGACTTCGACAAAACTCTGGCAATCAACGTGCGTAGCGTGTTCATAGCCAGCCAGGAAGCCGCCCGGTATATGGAAGAAGGCAGTCGCATCATCAACATTGGCAGCACCAACGCCGACCGCATGCCATTTGCTGGCGGAGCAACCTACGCCATGAGCAAATCGGCGCTGATCGGCCTCACCAAAGGCATGGCCCGCGACCTCGGCCCCCAGGGCATCACCGTCAACAACGTCCAGCCCGGCCCGGTGGATACCGACATGAACCCGGCACAGGGCGAATTCGCCGAAACCCTGAAAGCACTGATGGCCTTGCCCCGCTACGGCACAAGCGAAGAAATCGCCAGCTTCGTTGCCTACCTGGCAGGCCCGGAAGCAGGCTACATAACCGGTGCCAGCCTGACCATCGACGGCGGCTTCAGCGCCTGAACTTAACGAGACGAGCGGCGCTGCGCCTCAGCGCCGCACCGCCTTCTCGGGCTTTTCAGTGGCGCATAAGCGTTTATTTGCTTAACCGCATGAAAAATCTGAAAAAAAGTTTTGCGTTAGGAAAAGGTTTCGACTACATTAGCGCGCCTCGACAGACACAACGTTGTCGTCGAGATACGGTGAGGTGTCCGAGTGGCTTAAGGAGCACGCCTGGAAAGTGTGTATACAAGAAATTGTATCGAGGGTTCGAATCCCTCCTTCACCGCCATATTAAGAAAACCCTGTGAATTCAGTTACTTAGAGTTCACGGGGTTTTTTGTTTGTACTACTCACAGTGCTGCAAGTTCTCGCCGGTCAGCGCTTCCCCTCCCCCGATGGCTGGGGATGTACATACATTCTCGACGCCCGCACACCCTTCTCCAAGCCCGCCAGCTTCTCAGCCTGACTACTCGCCAGCCCGTCGCACTTTCTGCACAGGACAAGATTCTGTGGGTGCTCATGAAAGATCGGCACGACTACTTCACCGGCGAAGGCAAGCTGTGGTTCGACAATCAGAACCACATCGCCAGCGCGTGTGCTTGCAGCCTTACTGTTGCAAAGGCGTTCATCAAGAAATTGCGTGAGCATGGATACCTGACCATCGAGAAGTGCCGTATTCATGGCTGCGCATATTCCAACTCGATGACAATCACTCGCGACCTTATTCTGGCGTCCATGTCGCCGCTGGAGGCCATCCCTAAGCCTGTAGCGGTCACGCCAAACCCAAGAGGCGAACGTGTGCCTGAGTACACCCCTGCTCCCTTGCCAAAAGCGGCGCAGATGGCACCGGCGCCCAGCGTTATCGCGTACGACGAACACTTCGAAGATTAGCCGGAATGGATGAGAGACGTAGCCTAAATTCGATCTCGCCATGGTCGGAAATCGTCTATCCGGCGTAGACGGAATTCGACCGGTAGTAAGACCGATATTCAATAAGACAGATGTAGAAAGACAAAAGCATTAGAGGGTTTGCACTCAGCGTCGCTCATCTTGCTGATTCAAGCTGACGCGGTAACTTTTAAACTTTTCGCCGTCGGTGTACTGCTTGCTGTAATAATTGTAAACAGCGCCTTTTACATCAATACCCACTCCATTCTGAGTATCGCGAATTACGACATCTTGCACACTACTGTCCGTAATCATAAAAGAAGACTGCTTGTTTAGCTGCTTTAAAATCTCCTGATCTGTTCCTTGGATCTGATTGTCGATATAGAATCTCAGAGTATCCAAATCAGTAGCAGGTGCACCGTAGCGAGTTACGTATACCCACGCCCCGCCCTTAACCTCCTGCTTAATAACAAGCTCATCAGCATCTGCAATGCCACCGACCACCGAATCAAGAATGTAATCAATAACTAAAAGACCTAACAGGCACCAGAACAGAATCTTGTACACATTACGCGACTTAGTATCCTTTTGACTTTGCATATTCAATACCTTGTTCTATCCAATATTGGTCAGTTGGATCATCGCCATACGGCGCACGCCAGTACCACTTCCCCCAATCCACCTTGGTGCTCTGTGTGCCTGAACGCTTCTGAGCAAACCCCGCAGCCCTCAGCAGAATCTGATCAGGCAGCTGACCAGCTCTGCCCACGGCGCCGTAGTGAAAATTGCCGAAATCTTCCCACGCATGATTCTGCTGCTTATAGTCCCATGGACCATGATTACGTACTTTGTAATAAAACCAACTCATGAATGCACCGACAGCGGGGTCCTTCTTCCACTGATCGTTCGCAAGCTTCATGTGCACATCGACACTAACGCCGGGAGGTATCGCTTCTGGCATTTCATAGTTCATGGCTTGCTCTCTTCCAAACGCGCACAGGATCAGGCGTAAATTTTATTGCTGATGGCATCCCAGCCACCCGCAATTTGCCCTGCGCTTTGCCCAGTCTTCCGACTTTGTTTGGAGTAGATTAATTTGATGCGGCCATAATTTAACGCAATCAGCTCACTCGGAAACGCATTAGACTGATCGCCATTGCCCGTTAAAGCGAAAGAGCTAATTATAACTTCCTCAAGCACTATCTCAAGGTATTTAACTTTCGGATCGCCAGCCCTAAATATATGAACCGACACCTGCTTAAAATGTTTTCCACTACAGCAAGCCTCATGAAGTTTGGGGGTAGCGTTATCTACAGGTTTGCGGACAAGCAAATCACTTAAGTAAGCGCGACCAGAAGTTGCACCGCCAGCGGACGTAGCTGTAGCGGACGCTGTCTGACTGGCCGAGAGGTCGAAATCCTGTAGCTCAATCCAGTTTTCGTAACCTTCGGAGAGCGTTTCTCCGGGAATACCTTCGATTTGTAGGTAGGCTTCAAATGACATACTTAATTCCTTTTAAGGTTTTCGCAAGGGCTAGCATGATACTAAGATTCCCGCGCTGACGGAACAGGGAGGTCGTTTTCCCTGTTTTCCAATTCCCATGCTGCATGCTCGCGCTACATTCGACGGCGATTGACTGTGCTGACTGGAAATATCGTTGGGGTCGGGTCAGCTTCAGCGCTGCTAAACAGAGCGCACGGGGGGGGGCAGTCGAGCACAGCTTAATGATAGTGCGGTGCTTCCGATCCCGATTCAGATTCAGATTGTTCAGCGTACGAACTGGCAGTCTTCAGAAATAGGCGTCTTGGCAATGTCGCCCCTGCCGGTGCAGGCCAGAGTAATGCGACTACCCTTTTGCAACTGAGCTATAGTAGGGTCTTTTGCATCTTCAAATGAAAACTGGGGTTCCATGAATTGATTGACTCCACCTTGCAGCGTTACGTAAGGACGACCCCGGAAATCTGTTGGGACAGAGCAGAAATTAAGGGTGGCAATGCCAAGGACGTAGGCTACGGCTCTCCAGCCGGTGGCATTTAGCCTCCCAAGGAGAGTTCGATGGGCGTTTTTTTAATCGGTTATGACTTGATATCTCCAGAAAATGACTACTCGGCAATTATTTCTAATATTAAGAGATCCACAACGACAGCCACTTCCCTTGAGCCCAGATGTAGGTGATGTCACCAGACCCGATTCGGCACCGGCACATCAAACTCTCGACTCAAGATGTTCGGAATATAAGACCGCTCAACCGTCGCTGGTTTGTAGGCGTGTGATTCAGGCTGTTCGCTGACCAACTCCAGTTCCCGCATCAGGCCTCGCACCTTGAACCGTCCAATTTGCTCGCCGTCTTCCAGCATCATCGACACGATGATGCGGCGTGAAGATGCGACCGTGTGACCGCATCTTCACAGGCATGTACAGGCTTGAAGCACATGTTATTTTTACCGCATATCGCGTGTATTGTAAAAACTCAACCTTCGCCGCCACCGCCGCACGAAATCAGTTCAATAAGTCCCATTTGATACCATTTATTCTGGCAACTCCACCCGTGTTCAAATGTAAACGCACTTGCAGTGCCGCTGAATGCAACGCCCAATGCGAGCGCCAAGGCGATTCCAATATTTCGCGAACGCACTTTCTTCATGTTGTCTTTCATAAATGCTCCATAGTTTTAGCAGGTAATGCGAGCCTGTAAAGGCCGCATGAACGTCACAATACCCCACCGACTTTAGCGCTTTATTGTCGGCACTCAAGGTACACTGCCGCGGCCCTAAACCGTGACCAGGCAAACAGCGACCCTAAGTCAGCTGCATGATTTTTGATTTAGAGATGCGCTTCTCTATGGCACATTTGAGTACTGAAACCTAATACGATCAATAGCACAAATGGGCTAATAGCCTCATGCCACAAGGTCAGGCAGCACACGCGCCCACAAGCTTTTCTAATTGTCAGATCCTGTTCCTGCCGTCCTGGCTGCACCGCTTTGCGGATTTCGAAGATGACGTACTACGGCCCCGATGGATCGTTTATTTGCAGGGTGTATGCCCAATTTCGTAGCCCCTTGGTCTGGCTCACTTTGCACTTCGGTGAATCAGACCAAGGATCAATGCTGGCAGCTGCTTGGGCAGCCGATAACGGATCGGACAGAACGTGCGTGGTCGCTGGCTGGTCGGATCAATAATCGGTTCGCCGGCAGGATGTTTCTCCACGCTGTATTTGCGCGAAAAGCAGTGATATGAAAACGTGACGTGCACCGCCAAAGTTTCCTGGCCAGCCTACTGACGATTTCGAAGAAAAACGACATGTTCAAAAGAGTCGACCAAAAGCTGTCGGCCAGATGTGTCCAAGAAATTGTTGACGACTTAAAAAGCGCTCAGGTGCATCCGACTAAAACGTCCAAGATTGCACTAATTTAGACATCCTTTTCCTTTCTAGTCCTATATCGGATAGGTTCGAACCGCTGCTGCACCTCCATACTAGACACAGGCCGGGGGGGGGACGGGGGGGGGGGGGGGGCCGGGAGGCGG